>CALNBV010000117.1 GCA_937874515.1 uncultured Paenibacillaceae bacterium
AAGCGACCCAAATGGGTCGCTTTTTTGTTGGCGGATAAGAATTTATAATCCGAAGGCTGCTAACCCCCGTAAATTATAGGTCCCATCTTCTTTGGGACGAATGATTCCTTCTTCTGTAATAATGGCGCTAACAAGGGAAGAGGGTGTGACATCAAAAGCGGGGTTATAGGTTTTTACCCGAATAGGGGCAATCAACCTCCCTCCTAAGCGGGTAATTTCCACCCCTGACCGTTCTTCAATGGGAATTTGGCTTCCTCTGTGTGTGGTTAAATCAATAGATGAGAGAGGGGCTGCCACATAAAAAGGAATGTTATGATACTGGGCCAGAATCGCTAAATTATAAGTGCCTATTTTATTTGCCACATCCCCATTAGCGGCAATTCGATCTGTCCCAACAATCACAGCCTGCACTTTTCCCTGAGCCATAACCGTAGCGGCCATATTATCGCAAATAAGGGTGATATCGATGCCGGCCTTCTGCAATTCATAGGCAGTAAGGCGAGACCCTTGTAACAGAGGGCGGGTTTCATCAACATACACCATCAGTTTCTTCCATCCTTTTTCTTTGGCCAGATAAAATGGGGCTGTAGCGGTACCATATCCCGCTGTGGCTAAACTTCCCGGGTTGCAATGGGTAAGAATGCCCATCCCATCTTTAAATAAAGAAAGGCCATACTCCCCAATCTTTCGGCAGGTTTCTATGTCCCTTTTTTGGATATTCAACGCTTCTTTCAACAGGGCACTTTTTACACTTTTCACACTGGCACCGCTGGCGATTTCCTTTTTCGCCCTTGTTTCCAACTGGCGCAGGGCCCACATGAGATTAACTGCTGTTGGCCGTGCTGATGCCAGATAGGATGAACGGTCTAAAATCTCCTCATAAAACTTCATAGGATCCTGAATTTCTGATGATCTTACAGCGAGATAGAGGCCGAATGCAGCAGACATGCCAATGGCCGGAGCTCCTCTAACTTGCATTTTTTGAATTGCATCATAGAGGGCAAATTCATCAGTAATTTTTAAATAGATCGTATTGGAAGGAAGTCTAGTTTGGTCAAGGAGAAGAAGATGATCCCCCTTCCATTCAATTGACTTCATTAGATTTTACCTCCTCGGTTCTCACTCGTCTCACTAACAAAGCTGCTTCAAGGATATCGTTAATCTCTTTTCTGTGTAAAACGAACTTTATTCCAATGGCCAAAGCTAGTTTTTCGCTATGAAAGCGTACCTGGGGATCCTGTATGCATTCTAAATCCTCGACGTGGGCAAGCCCTACCACCCTGCGAATCATTTTGCATCCCGCAAACCCAATGGCATCTTGTAATACCTCTTGTAAATAGGATCTTACATAGGGGTAATAGAAGGTTTCATCGTTGTATTCCCTCCATAACCGGCTAAATTCATCCTGGAACTCATCCCACACCTGTTTCATCAACCCTAACAGATAGGTCTGGTAAGCCTTACGCTCTTCCAGGGATGAACAATGGCCTTCCTGTGCTGCGAAGTTTAACAACAAGTTGCCAATGACTGCACCGATATCAAAGCCCATGGGCCCATAGAAAGCAAATTCCGGGTCAATGACACGGGTTTGTGAATCGGTGACCATAATGCTTCCAGTATGCAAATCCCCATGGAGCAACGATTGTGTTCGGGTCATAAAGGTATCTTTTAATTTTTGTACCTCAGTTCTTAGGGTTCTGTTTTTCCATAATTGAGCCACTTTTTCTTTAAGTAAAGGGTTATAGTTATTTGTTTGTGCATCAAAATAAGGGTCTGTAAAAACAAGATCCTCCGTTATTTTGCATAATTCTGGGTTGGTGAATTGCACCACTCTTTGTTTCTTCTCACCAGATGATAAAAAATAATCTGAAGTAAAGAATAAGGTCTTTCCTAAAAAACGGCCAATGTGTTCAGCGAAATGGGGATATAGTTTTCGTTGAACCAGCCCTTTTCGCAAAATCAGATAATCCGACAAGTCCTCCATCACCGTTAATGCCAACTCATCCTGATACCCATATACTTGTGGCACCAAACCAGGAGCCAGTTGATTGTGCAAGAGAAGCATTTCCCGTTCAATGCGTGCCCGATCTATGGTTAATGGCATGGATTCCCCTACCACTCGGGCATAAGGAAGAGCCTGTTTAAAAATAACACTATCCTTAGGCTGTGAACGATCCCAGATACGAAAAATAAGGTTAAGATTTCCATCCCCAATTTCGTTGCTTTCTAGTACTGCTTTTGGAGAAAAGAGGCCTTTTAAAGAACGGGCGTATTCCACAGCTTCTTGTTCATTAAAAGCATGATAGTTATTCAATGATAATCCCTCCCTGGGGTTGAAGCATATAATTCATTTGAGGAAATTTTTAGTGATTAATATATTATCGAAGACAACAAAATGTCAATGCATTTCGATAAAATAGATAAATCATATAAAAATACTTTACATTCTATTGTAATACCAATTATAATAATCCTCAATATAAAATCATACTAAACAGGTGTGAAAAGGTAGGTATTTGAGATGGGTGAGGAAAATTCTTTTCTAACAGCGACATATCTGGTTAGCGGTGTTGGTGATTTTTATAAAAGAGCGGAGAAAATTGCCCTTGGATTAACTGTGGGGACATGGACAGGGCTTTCCATGGAAGAGAAGGACAAATTAATTAAACATTTAGGAAAAGTGGAAGAGGTTCAGGTTTTGCCAGGGGATGAACAAGGCCAGGGGAAAGCCCTACTGACCATTTCCTTTCCCGTTTTGAATGTGACACCTGACTTTCCTTCCCTGCTTACAACGATTTTTGGCAAAGGCTCTATGGATGGAAAAATTCGTTTAGTGGATGTTACCTTGCCAGAAGGGCTGAGACGGGAGTTCCCAGGCCCTAAGTTTGGAATAGAAGGGATTCGCAATCTTCTTGGGGTGTATGACCGACCATTGTTGATGAGTATTTTTAAACAATGCATTGGCTTAAATTTGGAGGAGTTAAACAAGGAATATCAATCCCAGTTAGAAGGTGGGGTTGATTTAATCAAAGATGATGAAATCTTTTTCCAAGATGATGAGGCACCTGCAATCCAACGAGTTCGTTCCTTTGAGGAAAAGAACCGCCGCCATTATGAGAAGACGGGGAAAAAGGTGCTCTATGCTGTGAATTTAACGGGACCTGTTACCCAATTGGCGGATCAGGCAAAAAGGCTCATTGATGCAGGAGCTTCTTGCCTATTACTTAATGTATTCTCTTACGGTTTAGATGTTCTTCATCAACTTGCAGCGGACCCAAACATCCAGGTTCCCTTAATGGCTCATCCTGCGGTAGCCGGGGCCCTTTATCAGTCGCCAGACTATGGAATTGCCTCACCTCTTTTATTTGGCAAATTCTTACGTTGGGCGGGAGCGGATTTCGTTTTATATCCTTCGCCTTATGGCTCTGTGGCTTTGCCAGAGAAAGAAGCATTGCAGATTGCGCAACACTTAAGACAAACAGATCGAATTCATCGGGATGCCTTTCCCGTACCTTCCGCGGGCATTCATCCAGGGCTAACCCCACTGTTGTTTGAAGACTTTGGGCTGGATTTCATTGTGAATGCAGGGGGTGGAATTCATGGCCATGAAGAAGGGTCAGCAGCTGGGGGGAGAGCCTTCCTTCACGCCATTGAGGCCATTGTTTCTGGCTATACCCTGGAGGAAGCATCAAACTATTCCCCGGAACTAAAACAGGCCATTAAACAATGGGGGGTCCACAGTCGGTGAATTTGGAACAAATACAGCAATCATTTTTAATCCTCAAACAAATCAAAGGAGAATTTGCAAATCGAGGGTGGTTTCCTGCAACCAGCGGCAATTTATCTCTTCGCATCGGTGATGCCATTGCCATCACCGCCAGTGGGAAAGACAAAACCCAGGACACCCCGGAGGACTTTCTTCTTGTAGATTTACAGGGAAACCCGGCTTTTCCCACCCAATTGAAACCATCGGCAGAAACCTTAATTCATACAGCCATCTATGAAAAATTTCCCCACGTCTCAGCGGTTTTCCATGTTCATACCCTGGAGAACAATCTCATCTCTTCTCTTTACTTTAAAGAGACAAGATTCAAAGCAACAGGCCATGAACTGATCAAAGCCCTTGGAAAATGGGAGGAAGGAGCGGAAGTGATTCTTCCCATTGTGGAAAATCATCACCACATTCCTACCCTTGCTGCGGCGGTTAAAGAGGAAATACAAGGGGAAACACCGGGGGTCCTCATTCATAATCATGGAATTTATGTTTGGGGCGACCATGCTTTTGCGGCAAAAAGGCATTTAGAAGCCTTTGAATTTTTGTTTGCCTATGAAATTTTACAAAAACGGTTTATAGAAAAAGGGAGAGATTAACCATGGCACTTTTGCGTTTTCGCAAAACAGGAGAAGAAATCAAAAATAATCAAGAAATTGGGGAATTCCTAAACACCCTCGGTGTATTGTTTGAAACCTGGGACTCTGAAAAACTCCCAGCTACCCTCAAAAATAAATTTGTTTTAACCGATGAAGAAAAAGAACAAGTTCTACTTACCTATCAGGAAGAAATTGCCGACCTGGCGCAAAGGAGAGGATATGTTCAGTGGGATTTGGTGGC
>CALNBV010000118.1 GCA_937874515.1 uncultured Paenibacillaceae bacterium
TGTTCCTGTCGTTGCAATTTCATTGACCTCCGCTTTTTGCCCTCCACATTTCGGACAACCGTAATCTCTCTTTCGTTGACTCGTCATAAAACTTCCGCCTCCATTTATATGAATTCATTATTTATTGAAGAACTTCAATTCTTTTGCCAGTTTTGAACTTCGAAATCCTTTTTGACGAATAAATTCCTTTATTTCATCCATGGTTAAATAAGAAAGTCGGATATGGTAGTAGTTTATATATTCAATAATTGCAAACAAATAAAGAAATAAGAACCAATAAAATTCAAGTGGAAATACAATAACCTGATAAATCAAAACAAGGAATCCAATTCCTATTAAGAAAAGATTCATTTTCTTAAACCATGAAAAAAGTCTCAATTGACCATATGACAAATGAGAGTAATCTTTTCTCTTCAATTGTTTCCATTTTAAAAACCAATAATAGCTACCCTGTAACAAAATGAATTCTAACAAAGCAAATGCATAGAGAGTAGAAAATGAACTAAGGTAGGAATCAGCCCACTCAAAAAGTGCTAGATATTGCATCCAGACCAGTGCAAATAAAATTGTAGCCGTAAATTCACCTGTCCAAAGACTTAAAAACTTTTTCTTCATTTTTTTGTGCATCACATTTCCCCTTATGTATATGGGTTCACTCTCTATCTATGTTACGTTTTTCATTCATTAAGGTTTCAAGAAAAAAAGAGAAGCTACGAATCAAATCGTGCCAGTTCCTCGCCGACAATGAAGTATGAACTGACGCTCAACTTCAATCCGGGCGCGCCTTCAAAACATCTGGGTAGAAGAAATAGAGGATGCGCCGAACAGAAAGCTAACGCTTTCCTCTCGGCATAAGTCAACTAAGCAGTTGCCTTCGCAAGCTTGGCACCAGCAAGTTTCCTTTACGGTTGAAGGCTTTTTTCGCCCTTCTTTCAATTTCCCTCGTATCGGCTCGCAAAAAGGCAACTGATTTGATTCATATCACTCAATCATTGAAACCCCAATTGCATATGATCAAATAAAGGGTATTTTTGAGGAGAGTATATGAACAAAAAATTATTTTATTTAAAACTGACGCATACAATCATATGGGCTTTTTTTGTTTCGCTCATTACCTATGTTTTGTATGCAGGGATTTTTAACCAGATAAATGTATATACGTGGATTGCAATTGGCTTCGTTATTATGGAAGGAATCATACTATTAACTTTCAAAGGAAAGTGTCCCCTCACTATTATTGGATATAAATATACTGATCAACACGACGTTGGGTTTGACATTTATTTACCAAGATGGTTAGCAAAATACAACAAAATGATTTTTAGTACAATATTTGTTATTGGACTACTTATCGTTATATTCAGATTGTTAACTTGAAAAAAGCCTATGAAAACAATCATAGGCTTCTCCACTCATTATAATTAGAATTTAAATAGTCCATTGATCATGAATGACACCGACAAGATACCATACCCCATCCTTATTCTCGAACACTAATCTTAGACTGCTCCAGTCCATGCCATCATTCTTTGGCGTTCCAGGAAAATGATATTCAATAATGGTTGCATCAGGATATTTTTCAGCAGCATTGTTGATGGTATTTCCTTTTACAATAGGATGGTTGAAAGAAACTTGTTTGACAGTTAAAAAATCTTTATCATACACGAATTTTTTAACATAGCCTGCAAAATTCAATTTAATGGGTTCACCAGAACCATCGTATGAACCCCACTCATAAACCCTCGTATTACCGGACATTTCCTTTATCTGAGAAGGGGTAAAAGACTTGTCCTTAGTGGGATCAACATGAGAATAAGGAGAAAAGAGAACCCCTTTATCAGGATGAATATAGGTAGATAGTTTACTGTAATCCCCATTTTTAAAGGCTGCTAAAACTTCCTCTCCTCGAACAGCAACATGATTGACCGGTTTCACTACAGGTGGTGGTGTACCCTTTTTCAACTGATTTAGTTCCTGTTGTAAAGATTCCTTCGCCCTGGTTAATTCATCTATTTCTGTTTTACTATAGAAATAGACTCCTCCACCCACAAGAGCACCAGAAAGAATGACTGAAATTAGAATTGCAGAGACTTTACTAGCCATTGGTCATCACCCTAACTTTTCATTATTCTTTTAATTTAATTATACAGGAGATATGGGAGAATCCCCTTTTAAAATATGAAATATTAACCAAGTTTTTTCCTATGTTATAAGCTATAATTTAGGATAGAAAAGTGTTTTAGGAGGCGTTTCCATTGATTATTGCCATCGCAGGAGGGACGGGTTTTGTAGGAAAAGCTCTAATTCATCAACTCATAGAGAATAAACATGAAGTCCGTGTTCTAACAAGAAAAGTAAAACCACCTGTACCAGGGGTTACATGGGTATCCTGGCTTAATAAAGGAGACCAGCCTGAAAAAGAATTAGAAGGAATACACGCATTTATTAATCTTGCTGGAGAATCCATTAACGCCGGCCGCTGGAGTAATGAACGGAAAGAACGGTTGTTATCCAGCCGAATAGAGGCAACCAAGGAATGCCTCCGTATTATACATAATTTAAATGAAAAGCCAAAAGTATTCATAAATGCCTCTGCAGTTGAAGCTGAGAGGGTTACCGAAGATAACAAACCTCTTTTGGGGTTTAAAGGAATGGATTTTCTTGCTACCGTCACCCATCGCTTGGAACAAGAAGCATCCAAAGCGGTTATGTTAGGAATTCGCACCGTTTATGCCCGCTTTGGCATTGTTCTTGGATCTCAAGAAGGTGCCCTTTCTCGTATGGTTCTGCCTTACCGTATGTTTGTTGGAGGTAAAGTAGGCTCAGGAAATCAATGGGTATCCTGGATTCACATTGCTGATGTGGTGGGGCTTCTTCTTTTCGCTATTGAAAAACATGAAATTAGAGGGCCTCTGCGGATTACTTCCCCTCATCCTGTGACCATGGATGAATTTGGGAAAACCATTGGGAACGTCCTCCACCGCCCACACTGGATACCAGTACCTCCTTTTGCTTTAAAATTAGCATTAGGAGAAATGAGTCTCCTTGTTCTTGATGGCAGTTATGTACTGCCAGAAAAAGCTCTGGCAATGGGATATACATTCCGTTATCCCCATTTAGAAGATGCCTTAAAAGATATTTTATTCCTTTGATTGATTTGTTCTGAATTCTTCCGCTTCTTTATTAGAATTAACAGAGAATAGAATTTCAATGATTTGATCAATTTTAGGTAATACCCGATGCATACCATAACCCACAAGAAACCCTAAACTCACTGGAAAATAGAGAGGGTCTTTATTTGCGTTATCGGCAGTGATTCCAATAAAACCTGCATAAAACAGGGACAGGATAATTAATGAAAGAACACCTCCCTGAATAGGTCTTATTAAAAACCAGAAAAAACTGCTTTTTATATCAAATTGTTCAAGAATTTTACCCGTGTTATAAGATGGAATCATTCTGCGGTATAATCGCCGAATGGAATAAAAAGAGGAGCCTACAGTACCTCCAAGAAAGACAACCAGGGTTAATTGAAAAAAGGCTGCAGTTTTAGGGTTTGCAATATTTAATGCCCCAATTAAATATTCCCCTATGGGGCTAAATATAATGGCAACGCCAATAAGCATATACCCCACTAAATACAGAAAAAGCACGGAAAGCAAAATCTTTTCCACTTTCGTAAAAGAGCTTCCCATTTACATCAGATCCCCCTTGATGTTTTACGTCATAATATGTCAAAAAAAGTCCAATTAGAATTGAAAAAAGCAGGGCGTAGGAAAACATATTCCCTGCTTTTTTCTCTATTTAGCATATCCCCGCAATGTACAAATCCGATGATAAAGGGTTTTATCTGGTAATAATTTGAAATTCCCGCGAATAAGGGGCTCGATATTCACTTCAAAGATCCAGATTTGCTTATTCTCATCGATTCCTATATCTACAGCAAATTCTTTATGATGAGGATACATGGGGCTAATGGCTTTTACTGTCTTTAAAATACACTCGTGTAAACCCTCAAGCATGTTTTTTGCCTCTTCATAGGAATAATGCAAATGATCTTTCAACACGGATTCAATGAGAATTGGCGTTCCACCTTCATGGGAAGTTGTAATGATATTTCCCTTTGAACCCAATCTGCCACAAATTCCCCCAACAATCCATTCTCCATCCATCCGTAATGCATGGCAGCGTAAATCAAAATGACGCTTATTTTTGGTGACACTTTCAATTCCCTGTTGAATGACATACCGCATGCCACGGGTCAAAGAATGCACTTCTGACCACAGAAATGAAACATTGGGAAATGTTACAGGTTGTTTATCACTCCTGGCCATTCGCAATAAATAAGTACCATCTTTATTTTTATCAATACGAATAATCCCCTTGGATTTATGTCCTCCATCAGGTTTTAAATATACCTTGCCATGTTTTAGAACCATTCCTTTTAATGAAGTGAAAGACAATAATT
The DNA here is from genome assembly GCA_937874515.1 of uncultured Paenibacillaceae bacterium. Lineage (GTDB taxonomy): Bacteria > Bacillota > Bacilli > Aneurinibacillales > Aneurinibacillaceae > CALNBV01. The sequence continues at coordinate 4,469 of CALNBV010000118.1, forward strand.
TCGTTTCAGGAAGAT
>CALNBV010000119.1 GCA_937874515.1 uncultured Paenibacillaceae bacterium
CCTCAGTCCTAGTATTATTGTCTGGGCACAACAAGAATGGGGGATTCCTATTTACGACCATTTCGGACAGACGGAATTGGGAATGACCATTAATAATCATCACCATCCTAATCTTGAAGACATGCTTAAGCCAGGATCCATGGGGAAATCAACCCCTGGATTTAGGATGGTGGTCCTTGATGAGGAAGGAGGGGAACTAGGCCCTAACCAGGAAGGACAACTCGCTGTTGATACTCTGCATTCTCCTATGTGTTGGTTTAAACGGTATTGGAATGATGTGGAACGGACAAAAAGTAAATATAGTGTAGATGGACGGTATATTTTGGTTGGGGATGAAGCAACCATCGATAATGAGGGCTATTTCTTCTTTTCTGGACGGGCAGATGACATTATTTTAAGTGCTGGTTATCGTATCGGACCCTTTGAAGTGGAAAGTGTTTTGATGGAACATGGGTCTGTTGCTGAAGTGGCTGTGGTAGGTGTTCCTGATGAGCTTCGCAATGAAGTGGTGAAAGCCTATGTGGTGCTAAAAGAAGGGGTTAAGCCTAGTGAAGAACTTGCACAAGTGTTGAGCCAATTTGTTAAAGAACGATTGTCTGCCCATGAATACCCACGGCAAGTAGAGTTTTTAAAAGAGCTGCCAAAAACCCCAAGCGGTAAAATTCAGCGATTTTTGTTGAAAACCTTAATATCAAAATAATTGGTTTTCATACCCTACTAAATTGAACACAATAAGTCGGATTGCGATATTCAATTCCTGCTATTCTATGGATAAAGAAAGGAGGTTATGGGATGGATTCGGTTCAGCACATGAATAATGCCATGAAGTATATTGAAGAACATCTCACTGATGAGATTGATTTTAAAGAAGTAGAAGGGTTAGCACTTTGTTCCGAGTATCATTTTAAACGGATGTTTTCTTTTCTTACAGGGATTTCGGTTTCAGAATACATTCGCCGCAGAAGGCTAACGTTAGCCGCTTTTGATTTGCAAAATAGTGACGTAAAAGTGATTGATCTGGCCATTAAATATGGCTACAATTCACCTGATTCTTTCGGTAGGGCCTTTCAACAATTGCACGTCATCACGCCTTCAGAGGCGCGACATCCTGGTTGTTCATTGAAATCCTATCCTCCTATGACTTTCCATTTATCCATAAAAGGGGGAAATGAAATGAACTATCGCATTGTGGAAAAAGAACCATTTTCCATAGTTGGATTTATGAAAAGGGTGCCTATTATTTTCCATGGGGTGAATCCGGAGATTGCTGGGATGTGGCAACGTTTAACCATGGAGAACATTCATACGTTAAAAAGCCTATCTAATGTTGAACCATTGGGGTTCCTGAGTGCCTCCACTAATTTTTCTGAAGGTAGGATGGAGGAAAAAGGGGAGTTGGACCACTATATAGGGGTTGCAACGACGAAGGAGTGTCCCGCTGAGTTTACAAGGCTTGCAGTTCCTGCTTCAACCTGGGCGGTCTTTGAAGCGGTAGGGCCTTTTCCAAATACATTACAAGATGTATGGGGGCGCATTTATTCGGAATGGTTTCCATCTTCAAACTATCAACAAACTGAAGGACCAGAAATCCTGTGGAATGAGAGTAAAGATACTACCTTGCCCACAATTAAAAGCGAAATATGGATCCCAATTAAGAAAAGGTAAGGATTTTTTTATTTTTACAACATCATAATACGCTGTTCTCCTTTTTTATAATAGGCCTAACAAATAGAAGGGGATGATTTGGTATGAGAAAAATGGTGTTGTTTTTTATAATGTTTTCTTTGTTAATGTTATCTGTTACGGGTTGTTCATTATTGCAACGTCCGAATACGGTGGCGGACCAATTTTTGCTTTCGTTAAAAAACAATGAGTTTGATAAACTGGCTCCATTGGTGTACACAAAAGAAGGGACGAAATCCGAAATAAAAACTACACCAGAGGCATTGAACACAGAGGAAGGGAAAATCATTAAGGCACTCCTATCAAAAATTTCTTTTGAACCAGCAAAAACTGAGTCTAAAGAAGGGGATTCAGCTGTGGTATCGGTGAAAATTACAACGGTGGATACAAATGTTCTTTATGCGAAATTGATGCAGGAGGTTATGCCTTTGGCTTTTGCCAGTGCTTTTGCTGGTGAAGAGGAGCAAAAGGAGATTGAAAAAATGATGCCTTCCCTCATGTTAAAAAATATTAATGATCCAAATGTCACCATGACTACGAAGGATATAAAAATGAATCTTAAAAAAATAGATGGCAAGTATAAAGTGGTAATGGATGATCAACTGTTTAAGGATTTGTTTGGAGAATTGGGTTCGAAGTAATATCGGTTAAGCTTTCCTTTTATAAGGAAGGCTTTTTCTTTGAATTAACAGAATTAAATTCATAAAATTTTCCACGAAAATATTAATCTATAAGTTAGATCGTTTTTCAAAACAGAGAGTGAATGATTAAACAGGTTTGGAGATTGCAGGGAACATATAGGAAATAGGCCTTGGTTGCCCTCCTTACCATCCCCACTCATAAATGGTAATGTTTCTGTGGAAGGAAAAGAAATGTCTATACAGTCATGGCTCAAGGAAGTTTTCAATTGGTCTAGTGTTGCCACTTATGATTTTACTGTACATAAAGAGAGTGGAAAGACACTTTCTCAACTACGTCAAGAATATATGAATAAACAAACAGAAGAATTAACTTAGATATTAAAATCCCCCAATATCTTTTTAGAAATTGGGGGGATAAATGTATTTACATATCATATAATTTCACCATTTCTTTAATAGAATCTTTTACTCGCTCCCGTAAGGATTGAGGGGATAGAACCTCTACGAATTGCCGCTGGTTAAAAATCCATCTCAATATGCCTTCTTCACCAGCTACGATAACTTCCATGAGTGTATGGGTTGTGTTTTCACTAATTATTCTTGCTTCCGGTAGGGCCCGTTGTATGTATTCAACAGTAACATTTGCTACTTTTAACCGGACCAGTACAGGATTTCCATTAAACATATTAAAGGCAGTATTCATAAAATAACTGGTGCTAAAGTGTTCTTATGGCCACCGCAAAAAACAGTTTGCTTCCTTAAAAGAAGAGATGAAAAAGAAAATAGAAGGATTTTCGAAAATAAATCCAGTATAAAAAGGTGAGAGGAGTGAATCAAAATGACAATGATTCCAGAACGAATTCACTTGGCAAATCTGCCAACCCGGATTGAAAAGTTAGATCGTTTTTCAAAACAACTGGGAGGACCAGAGATTTATATTAAAAGGGATGATCAAACAGGTTCAGAGATTGCAGGGAACAAAATAAGAAAGCTAGAGTTTAGTTTGCAGGAAGCCCTGAATAGGGGATGTGATTCAGTCATTACCTGTGGCGGAATACAGTCTAACCATTGCCGGGCTACCGCTGCGGCAGCAGCCCGCCTGGGATTGAAATGTGATGTCGTGCTTCGTGGGGATGAGAATACAGAGAGGGACGGTAATTTGCTCCTTGATGATTTGCTTGGGGCTACCATTCATTTCATTACTGCAGAACAGTACAGGAATGAGCGGCAAGGGATTATGGAAGACATCAAAAAACAATTAATGGTAGAAGGATATCATCCCTATATTATTCCTGAAGGAGCCTCCAATGGAATCGGAGCTTTTGGTTACTACGCTGCCATGGAGGAAATCCTAGCCCAGGAAAAACAATTGGGCCTGTCCTTTGATGCCATTGTTGTAGCGGTAGGTTCAGGTGGGACTTATGCAGGGTTGTTTCTTGCTGCAAAGTTGCTAGGGCTAGAAAAAGCCATTTACGGTTTTAACGTATGTGATGACAGTGAATATTTTCGCAGAGCCATTAGCGGAATTCTGGAAGAAAGTAAGGAATACTTAGACTCCTCTTTTACTTTTTCCCCAGATGAAATAAACATTGTGGACGGATATGTGGGACGGGGGTATGCCCAGGGTCGCCCCGAAGAACGGCAAATGATTCGGGAACTTGCCACACTGGAAGGTGTTGTTCTTGATCCAGTGTATACGGGAAAAGCTTTTTATGGACTGACAGAGGAAATCAAGAATGGACGATTCCAGGAGCATGAAACCATTCTGTTTATCCATACGGGAGGTTTATTCGGATTGTTCCCACAGCATGGTGAATTTGCTGGTTAAATCGTAGTGAAAGAAAGGGGAATTATTCATTGGAAAAATCATCAATTGCTTGAACAGCTAGTTCCAATGCTTTAATTCTTCTTTCTAATAGGGTTCTTTGAGGACTACCTACCTTTGATTTAACATAAATCTTCTCAATTGATGGGAATAAACCAATAAGAACATTGCGAGCTTCTGCTATTTCTTCCTGGGTGAAATGATGGGGTGTTTGATTCCAAAAGTTTTCTAGCATGGCTAAACCAATGTAAAGAGCATTAAGTCGTTTCTTTAATAAGGTAGTATTTGCCCCTTTCTGAGTCATTTGAGCTAGGGCCTTTTCTGATTTTCTGATGGTTGATTGAAAGGATTTAATTGATTCCAATTGATCTACATTTGATACGTTTTCCATGTTAGTGCGATCCTCTATTCGTGGGTTTATTCATCCTTTTTTATTCAGTTTTTTCATTCTACTTGCATAATATGCCGGTTTGACTATGTAGAATGATTGTAGTTTACAAGAAGCGCTGAAAAAAAGGGGATGTTTTTATGGGAAAAATTTTCACAACGGTAATTATTCTTTTTGCTGTAATGGTCGTATTTCTTTTCGTATTTTTTTCATTATCTTCTTCATTATCTACTACTAATGTGTTTAAAAAAGAAATTCCTTATCAAGAGTCTGATATCGTTACACAAAATGAAATTTCCATGGCTCATCATGAGATCAATGATTTAACGGGATGGGGAGGAATTGGTAACATAAAATAGTAAGTGACCCTACCCAATAATAAGGTAGGGTCCTCTAGATATCAAATCAAATTAAAAAAACTCGCCGTATTAGACGAGTTTTCATGGGTTACACTCTTTTTCTTACCACAAAATTGTCCTCGACCAAAAGCCAGTTTTGTGGAAAATCCCTGCCTAATACCCAGTAGAAAAAGCCTCTGATGCCTAACTCTTTTACCAGGTCAAACTTTGCCTGGATACTCCTCGCATCATCAAACCACACCACATGCCTTCTTCCTTGCTCATCAATATAGTTGAAAAAGGGAGATTGTGCCACAGAATCATATTGGATGGCCACATTGTACCGTAATGCCAGGGCGATGGCTTGTTGGGGGCTAATGGATTTGGCCCAACTTTCTCCTTCTACATAGGGAAGGGTCCAGTCGTAGCCATAAAGGGGGATGCCCATCATGATTTTATCTTTTGGAACCTCTGAAATGGCGTACTCCATGACCCGACGGACCTGATTAATGGGACTGACCGCCATTGGGGGGCCTCCTGACCAACCCCACTCATAGGTCATAAAGAAGATAAAGTCCACAATCTCTCCATGTGCTCTGTAGTCGTGGCCTTCATAAAGAACTCCAGGTTGATCTGAATAATACTTTGGTGCCAGGGCAGAGGAAATAAAATAGTTGTGCTCTTTCAGCTTGGCCCGGGCTTTCCTCAAGAATTGATTGTATCGTTCCCTGTTTTCCGCGCCCAGGTATTCAAAGTCAAAATCCAGGCCCAGGTAGCCTTTTTGTTCCATAATCCGCAAGGCTTCATTAAGTATTTGATCCTGTAGGGCTTCATTGGTAAAGATGGTCGTGGCCAATTCCGTACTAAAGGTACCATTTTCAAAATTGGTCAATACCATGAGGGGGACAACCCGGTCCTGGTAGGCTGCGTTAATGGAAGGTTGGTCTTCCACAGGAGTTAATGTACCATCTCGGTTTACCGCATAGCTGAAAATGGTGAGAAAGGTAAGGTGTTCCCCAACTTTATCCACCTCAGCTGCTGAGTTTGCTCCGGTAATTCTAGGGTCAATATAGGCCCCTACATCCACAGTGGGTCGAGACTGTTGGGGGATGTAAAGGCGAAATCCTACAGGAATCATCCCTGGATTTTGAATCTGGTTAATCCTTAGTAACTCAGACATAGGAATATTGAAACGCCGGCTTATTTCGTATATGCTTTCCCCAGGCTGTACAAAATGGAATCTGCCCCAGATTGGAATAACAATGGTCTGGCCTACTACCAGATTGTTTGGATTTTGAATCTCGTTGGATTGAATCAACTGGTCTACGGGCACACTGTAGGTTTGAGATATACCCCAAAGGGAATCACCCGGTCTAACTACATGGATTTGCAATAGAATCAACTCCTTACCTCATCAGGATTAATCTATTCACAACGCCCGGGCATAGTGAGACCTTGAAAAGATTGTTGAAAACTTTGTGAAAAGGACAACAAAAGGATTAAAATTCCTAAACCAATGAGGAACAACCTTAGAAATCATGTCGTCATATTTCATAAAGGCATCAGTAGAAGTGTAGGAGTGATTGTATGGCAACTGTATGGGTGTTGGCAATTGTTTGGACAATAGTTATTTCCATTGGTTTGTTTATTCGGATTAAAATAGGGATTTTGCAACATAAACTAAACTATGAATGTAATGAATCGAGGGGAAAGTATGACACAATTAACAACAATGGCACAAGTAGAAGAGTTTATAAAAAACAACCTTTTTAGTTTCTTATACATATCCAGAAGCAATTGCGGGGTTTGTCATGCATTGTTGCCTCAGGTAAAGGAAGTGCTAGAATCATTTCCTAAAATACAACTGGGGTATATCAATGCTGATGACCTTGAAGAAGTAGCAGGCCGGTTTTTGATCTTAACAGTTCCCGCTCTTCTTTTCTTCGTTGATGGAAGAGAATACATTAGGGAAGCGAGATTTGTACATATCCAATTATTAAAGGAAAAAATCAGTACGATTTATTCCATGATAAATTTTTGATGAAAACTCAGCGAAATAATAGAAAATAGGTATAATTCGCAGAAAAAGTGAGTAACAACTATAGTAATGCTGTCGTTTAGGAGTGAAAAAAGATGACTGTTTTAGTTGTTGTTTGGACATTAATTTTCTGCATCGGTTTGTTTATTCGCTTAAGAATAGCAGTTTTACAACATAGATTAAATCAATCCCATGGAAAAGACTAGACCCATCCATAGGGGTAAAATGATTGAGAACCAGGGGTTCCTGTGCTTATTTAGCACAGGAACCTTCTGTCTGTTTAGTCTTCTATTTTTATGTGATAAAGCCTGGCCATATTTTTGATGGTTTCTTGTACTTTTTCCCTAAGGGATAAGGGGGAGAGTACTTCAATGTCATCTTGCTGGGAAAGGAGCCATTTCAGGATGCCTTCTTCTCCGGCCACATTTACTTCCATCCGGGTGTGGGTGGGTGTGTTGTAATTGCTTAAGATGTTAGCTTCAGGAAAAGCCCTTTGTACATATTCTACGGTGCTGTTTTCTACCCTTAAGGTGACAGTGATCGGTTTTCCATAAAACATATTAAAGGTGAGGTTGGCAAAATCCCCTGAGCTAAAATATTCATTTTTTCCCATTGTAAAATGTTCTTCTAACATCTTGAGGTTCATTATTCGGTCAAAACGCCAGATCCGTTTCATTTCTTCATGATCTTCAGAGGCGATTAAGTAATACATTCGGTCATGATAAAGAATAGAGTAAGGTTTGACGATTCTCTTTTTTTGTTTATAAAGGAATGAGAGTTTGTTTTGGTTAATAATTGCATGGGAGAGAAGGTTTATTTTTTCCTTTGTTTCCCCATGGTGGACCGGTTTATAGTTGCATTTTAAACTTGAAAATAATTTGCGTAAATTTCTTTCTTCTTTCGGTTGAAAGAGTTTAATGAATTTCTCTTCCAGACTTTCCATTTCTGTTTTGTTGAAACTGCGGTTGCAATAAAGGGAAATCATAATGGCAGCGACTTCAGAAAAGGATAATAGTTTTCCTGTTCGTTCCAATTGATAATATTTCCCTCTTTTTTTATAAGAGACGGAATAGAGCTGATTATTTTGGTCCAGTACATTTCGGATGAATTTAATATCCCGTACAATGGTATCCGTGGTTACGCCATAATCTTGAGCCAGTTCAACGGGGATTAGTTCCGCCTCTGTTTCAAGTCGGAACCAGATGTCCAATACTCTTTCAGCAATATTATACTTCTCTTTATGCATAGGTCTCTCTCCCGATAAAATAATGATAAATTGTTATACTCTTGTTATACATTTTGAGAACGATATAATATGCTGTTTTAAAAAATAGAATGAAGAAAGATATAGAAAATTTAAAAGGAGAATGTCCCATGCCACTAAAAATTGTTCGCAATGATATTACCACAATGTCTGTTGATGCCATTGTTAATGCTGCTAATACAAAGCTCCAAAAGGGTGGCGGGGTTTGTGGAGCCATTTTTCATGCTGCAGGGGCTAAAGAATTGCAAAAGGAATGTGACACTATTGGCAAATGCCAGGTAGGCGATGCTGTTATTACAAAGGGGTACAATTTACCTGCGAACTATGTGATTCATGCTGTGGGCCCCATCTGGCGCGGGGGTTCTCAGGGAGAGGCCACTCTATTGCATAATGCTTATCTTAATTCCCTCAATTTAGCTTTACAGCATAAGTTCCATTTCATTGCCTTTCCTCTCATTTCATCGGGGATCTACGGCTATCCAAAGGACCAGGCCTTGCATATTGCTGTATCGGCCATTAGTGAATTTCTCTTAAACCATGACATGACGGTGTATCTGGTGATTTTTGATAAGAAAGATTATGTATTAAGTGAAAAACTGTTTTCGGAGATAGAGGAGTACATTGACGAAAACTACGTAGAAGAACGGCTTCTTCAAGAATCCTATCGAATCTTAGAGCCTGATGATGTCCAACCTTTTGAATGTTTGCAGGAGACTATGCTTGCACCTGCACCTGTCACAAAGGAAGTTAGAAAACGGAGTCTCGAAGATGTGGTGGGCCAATTGGATGAATCATTTTCTCAAATGTTACTTCGATTGATTGATGAAAGAAGTATGACCGATGTGCAAACCTATAAAAGGGCAAACATTGATCGCAAGCTCTTTTCTAAAATCCGCAGCAATCCTAACTATAATCCTAGCAAGATTACGGCCATTGCTTTCTCTGTAGCTCTTGAATTAAATTTGGATGAAACCCTGGACCTTCTAGGGAAAGCGGGATATACCCTGTCCCATAGTAATAAATTCGATGTGATTATTGAGTATTTCTTAGAAGAAGGAAATTACAATATCCACGAGATTAATGAAGCCCTGTTTGCCTTTGACCAGGCTTTACTGGGGTAATCATTGTCGCTTTGTAAGCGACCCAATCCCTTCATATCATTGTTATCCTTAACTTAACAAGAAGGGGGAGGGAACCAAAATGAAAACAAATGTAACTGAATTGGTGTTTATCCTGGATAAGAGTGGATCTATGTCAGGGCTGGAAAGTGACACTATTGGCGGCTACAATGCCGTGTTGAAAAAACAGCAGAAAGAGCCAGGGGAAGCTATTGTAACTACAGTACTGTTTGATGACAATTATGAGTTGCTTCATGATCGCAACAACATTACAGGCCTCCGTCCCATAACAGAGAAAGAATACTTTGTAGGCGGTTGTACCGCATTGTTGGATGCCATCGGGAAAACCATTCATAATATTGCCAATGCCCAGCGCCATATTCAAGAAGAACAACGGCCAGATAAGGTCATGTTTGTCATCACAACCGATGGCATGGAAAATGCAAGCCGGGAGTACACCTATGAAAAAATTAAAGAAATGGTGGAATGGCAGAAAGAAAAATACGGATGGGAGTTTATTTTCCTGGGAGCGAATATTGATGCTATATCTACCGCTGCCCGGTTTGGTATTAGTGCAGACAGAGCTGCCAACTATCATGCCGATCCCGAAGGGACACGCTTGAATTTTGAGGCAGTGAACGAAGCGGTTTGCGAGATTAGAGCGTGCAGACCTTTAAACGAGGAATGGAAAGCGGAGATTGATCAAGATTTTGCTCGTCGCAATAAAATGGGAAGGAAATAAATTGCACATAATGTAAGCCGCTATAATTCGCCGAGAATTATAGCGGCTTTTAGATGTTTTTTATTTACCTTGCATCAGGGTCTTCCCTTGGGTCTAGCAATGAATCACAATTACGCCCTCGTGGGAATGGAATCATTTGTTTGTACGGAGGAGGCATTAAATTGGCATGGAGGTTTTCGGTAATAGTGTAATCTAGTTTTACCTGATTCCCATCATGGTCTTGTTTCAGTTTATCAACGACCATTTGCCCAATTTGACGTCCTAGTCTTAAACCTTCTGTTAAATCTATGGGATAATGGACACCAGCATAAAGACGTGAAATAGAACATTCTTCAGTTAGTTTGTGTAGTTGTTGTGATTCAGTGGGAAAGAAATAGCGAAGGATCGTTTCTATACAACCGGCGACTGTTGCATGGCCAGCAGGATAGCTGGGGTGTTTGGGGGTGCAGCAGATGGTGGCTAGTTTTTGGTCTAATTGATTGGGACGGGGCACTTCCCAGAGGTATTTTAAATACCAGGTGACTATAAGTGTATCGTGGATACCAGCGTGTACTGCAGCAAGAATTCGGGTTGCCCTAAGTGCAGACATCTTATAGGTATCTATTAGCCGATCGATGATTGGATTAAACTGTTTTGTAGGAGGTCCAGCGTTCCAATATTCTGCAATGGTGATTTGTTTTTTTGATAGATTTTTCAATGTGTTTTTTACTTGTTCCAGCTGGTCTTTTTTAAAATCAATGGTGTCTGGATGGCGTACATCCCAGGTGATTTTTTGCCCAAAAGGATCTAAAAATACACCTTTTTCATCTGAGTTTAAGGTAAAGGTGGACCATGTCCCGCCACTGGATTCTTCCGGAAAAGGGACTTGGCTTGTTCCAGCATAAGGGATTTGGGACCACTTTCGGGGACGGGGTGTATTGGGTGTGTTCAATTTTCATCACCTTCCATTTAGTCATACTGATTATTGTATGATTTCTCAGAGTACTAATATGTCATCGTGTTTTTCCCTTTTTACTCCTCCATGTTCTGCTTTGTAATAAATTCCTGCAATTCCCGTGTATCCTTTTCATCTAACTGTTGAATTTTTGCCTCAAATCGCTTTTTCGCCCATTCGTATAACTGAATATCAATTTTATTTTTTTCTCTGATAAAATCAAGGACATGTTCAGGAAGTTGGGTATTGTCTGGGTGTTTATTGATGTTTTTCTTGGTGTAGGAGATGTCAGACCATCCGAATTGTTTTTTCATGAGATAAACAGATTCATTAAACATTTCTGTAATGCCAACAACAGAAAAGTATTTGTCAATATGTTCTTTGGCTTTTTCTAAATCAGGTGGGCTTTGCTGATTAATGTCAGCTTTCACTTTTCCCCAAATGAGACAGGGCTTATCAATGCCTGGATGCTCTGCAGCCAGGTCGAGGGTCTGGCAATTAAAAAATAAGCGGGGAATGTAGTGAATATTTGAGGTTAGAAAATCTTCGATACTTAGATGATCTAATAAAGGACTGCCAAGTTTTTGTAAGTAATAAAATAAAGAAATGACTCGATCCACAGGATCACGCAGAAGGGTCACAAAGGTAAAAGGTCTGGAAATGTAGTTGTAAACCCCCGTGTCAAAATGTCCACAACCTATTTTTATTTGTTTGTCTTTAGGGGGATTCTGCATATTCCACTGCATTTCTTCTGGCGTATAGCCATAATAATAGCCAATTTCCTTTTGTTTGTAATTTTTTTCAATGATTTCTTCCCTCAATGTGGTTCCTGCAGTTTTTAAAATATGTATAAAAAGGATCATTTTTAATTCTCCTGTCAAAAAGAACTTTTCTTTTACTATATGTTTCGCAGATGGAGATGACACCGACGAGGCGCAAAAGGCCTTTTGACGAATGGTCTTCGTCTGGCGTAAAATACTCTTAACATAATTCTTTTAAAAAAGAGGGTTATTCTATGGGAAGAAAAAAAGCCATCGAAATGCAAGAGTTAATGAAGGCAACGGAAGAGCTTTTGTTAGAGCATGGTTATCATGCTTTTCATTTTAAGATGTTAGCTGCAAGGTTAGATGTAGCACGGACCACAATCTATGAATACTACGCAAATAAAGAAGAGTTAATCACAGATTACATGTTCAATTTAATGGAGCGGATTCAATCCGAGTGTGAATCCTTATCCCTTGAAGTTATGCCTTTGCAAAAATTAAAAGGGATGTTACGAATCTTTGTTAAATATGGCCAAATCCATAAAATCATTATTATGGTTCCTCAAGTAAATGCTGATGCGTCCCAGAAAACGAAAGAGTCCTTATTCAAGATTGCCCAGCAACATCAGACGTTACTGCAAATGATGCTTCTATGGATTAGGGAAGGGAAGGCACAGAAACTAATAAGAGAAGATGTATCTGAAGGTATTATTGCTGGTCTATTTTTTAATGTGATTCAAATTCCAAATCATAGGGGAATTCCCACTGAAGAGTATGTGGAGCAATTATTTGATGTGCTTTGTCACGGTTTTGCCAATTGACGGTCTGTAGGGAAATAGGTTATTATTTTCTCGACTAGACTGTCATTTTTATTTATTCTCTTTTTTTAACCAATTTCGACACTAGTGTCAAATAAAGATAGGAGGAAAAAGATGAAGTCCTTTCTTGTACGTCTCACCAATGCTGTGAGCACCCGTAAAGGAGCCTGGATTACCCTGGCGATTTGGCTGATTCTTGTAGGTGTTCTTAGTGGTGTAGCCAAACCTGCAAAACAATACGCCGTGAACGTCAATGGTTCAGGTTTGCCAGCTTCTGCTCAATCTGTCATTGCCAATGAGAAATTAGATCAATATTTCTCAGGGGATAAAGGAACACCAGCTCTTATTGTCTTTTCCCATAAGGATGGGATTAAAGATAAGGAAATGGAGACCATAGGCAAGGTTAGTGAAAAAATAAAAGACGACAAAGAATTGGAATATTTGAAGGCCATTATGCCTTTTTCTACGTTGCCTTTGCCTGTGAAACAATCCCTTCTTTCTGAAGATGGAACTACCCTTTTACTCCCCGTGTTATTGGAAGATAACATGGAAATGAAGGCCATTCAAAATTCCATTAAACGTCTGAAAGAAGTCATCAATCCCCTTGTTAGTAATGGATTAACCGTGAATATTACAGGTCCTGCAGGCATTGCGGCAGATACCCTTGAATTATTCTCCAAAGCAGACGTTGTATTATTGCTTTCTACTGTAGGCTTAATTCTTATTTTATTAATTGTGATTTATCGCTCGCCTTTACTGGCTATTCTTCCTTTACTCGCAGCGGGATTGGTTCATCAAGTGGTTGACCGTACCCTTGGTTTGCTTGGTAAATCCGGGCTTGTCATTGAAACTCAGTCTTTATCCATTATGTCGATTCTATTGTTTGCGGCATTAACAGACTATGCCCTCTTTGTATTTGCCCGTTATAAAGAAGAATTGCGTAAACATGAAAGTAAGCATACAGCGATGAAAAATGCCATGGCTGGAGTAGGGAAACCCATTGCTTTTAGTGCAAGTACGGTTTTAGCGGCCATGCTAGTATTATTCGTTGCCCTATATAAACCTTATCAAAACTTCGCACCGATCTTTTCAGTTACCATGTTTATTTTAATGATTGCTGGGGTTACTTTGCTTCCTGCATTATTTACTTTCTTTCAGGGTAGCTGGGGAATCATTGCAGGTT
>CALNBV010000120.1 GCA_937874515.1 uncultured Paenibacillaceae bacterium
GTGTATTTTCCTAAAAGGGATTGGCTTGTCCAGTTTTTTACGGATATTGGGGTAAAGAAGGATAAGTATCAACTCATTACACATAAAAAAATAACCATCCAGGATTCCCAATTGGGAGACATGGCGATTACCTTTCTTCCTGTGCACCATTCTGATTCCATTCCTTGTTTCGGCTTTGTTTTAAAAAGGGGAGAACAAACCATTTATTATAGCGGGGATGCTAGAGATATCCCGTTGGAGATTCTACTAGCTTTTGAAAAGGGAGAAATCTCAGCCCTTTATCAAGATACAAGCGGGTTGGATTATGAGGACAATCCCCATCTGTCTTTCTCCAGGTTGGTTGCCCTGATCCCTCCAGCCAGGAGGAATCAGGTGACCTGTATGCATCTGGATGAACGCTTTCCTACAGGTTTAGCTATGGAATTGGGCTTTCAACTGGCCAAAAGTTAGAGGGTAGCTAAACCCTGTTCCAGGTCTTCGATTAAATCTTCAGCGTCTTCAATGCCAACGGAAATGCGGATTAGACCGGGGGTAATGCCCAGGAGGTTTCGCCGCTCTTCTGGGATGGAGGCGTGGGTCATGCGGGCGGGGAGGGAAATCAGGCTTTCCACGGCACCCAGGCTTTCTGCCAGGGTGAAATAACGAAGGGAATCAATGAGTTCCAGGGCTTTCTTTTCGGATTTCACTGCAAAAGAAATCATGCCACCGAATCCTTTGGCTTGCTGGGAAGCCAAGGAATGATGGGGATGGGAAGGCAGGCCAGGGTAATATACCCTTTCGATTTGGGGGTGTTGGGAAAGAAAGTGGGCAATTATTTGGGCGTTTTTTTCGTGTTCTTCCATACGAAGACCCAGGGTTTTGCTGCCTCGTAATAATAGCCAGGCATCCTGAGGACCGAGCACCCCACCCATGGCATTTTGCAGAAAATGAATTTTGTCTGCTAGCTCTGGTGTCTTCACAACGACAATTCCTGCTACCACATCACTGTGCCCTCCTAAATATTTGGTGGCACTATGGAGAACGATATGGGCTCCTTTTTCCAGGGGTAGCTGCCAGTAAGGCGTGAGAAAGGTGTTATCGACAATGAATAAAAGGGAATGGGCTTCAGCTAAAGCCGCTGTTTTTTGTAAATCAGTCACTTTTAACAGGGGATTGGTAGGGGTTTCTACATAAATACCCCGGGTATTTGCCTGGATGGCTTTTTCTGTTTCTTCAATAGAGGAGGTGTCCACAAAGGTGGTTTCAATGCCAAATCGGTTTAATACCTGATGGACAAGGCGGTAGGTTCCTCCATAGACATCATCGGTGAAAATCAGGTGGTCACCCTGTGAAAAGAGGGAGAGAACCGTAGTAATGGCAGCCAACCCAGAGGAAAAGGCAAACCCTGCTGTCCCGCCTTCAATTTCTGCCATCATTTGTTCTAAGGCGCTTCGGGTTGGGTTGCCTGTACGGGAATATTCATATCCCCGGTGTTGGCCCACCCCGTCTTGTTTATAGGTACTGGTCTGGTAAATGGGAACACTAACAGCCCCTGTATGGGGATCTCCCATAATCCCCCCATGGATGAGGCGGGTTTTGGCACGCATGATTACTCCCCCCCATAAATGTTTTTGCTGAAATAGCGTTCACTGCTATCCGGGAACACCATGGCAATACGGCTTCCTTGCGGCGCTTTCTCCTGCTCGATTAAAGCTGCTTGTAGCACAGCACCAGAAGAACTTCCAGCGAAGATACCCTCCTTGCGGGCTACTTCTTTCACCATTCTGAAGGCTTCCTCATCCAGAATGGTGTGAATGGCATCGAAATAGGAAGGGTCCATATAATGAGGAATAAATTCCATGCCAATTCCTTCGGTGCGATGGACTCCTTTTTCTCCCCCATTGAGAATGGACCCTTGAGGTTCCACAATCACAGTTTTAAGAGAAGGATTTTGTTCTTTCAGGTAACGGGCGCAGCCCATAAAGGTTCCTCCGGTGCCTGCGCCTGCGATAAATATATCAATTTGCCCATCCATCTGTTTCCATATCTCTGGACCAAGGCTATAATAATAGGCTTCTGGATTAGCGGGATTCTCAAATTGTAAAGGAGCATAAGCCCCAGGGATTTCTTGCACCATTTGTTTTGCTTTTTCAATGGCCCCAACCATTCCTAAATGGGAGGGGGTATTCACAATTTCTGCACCCAGGGCTTTCATCAATTCTTGTTTTTCCTGGCTGAATTGTTCTGGTACGACGAACATGACATGGAGGTTTCTTCCTATGGCAGCTAGAGCAATTCCGATTCCCGTATTGCCTGCCGTAGGTTCAATGATTGTTCCGCCTTCTTGCAGTTTCCCTTTTTTTAAGGCATCTTCGACGAGATACATGCCTAACCGGTCTTTCATACTTCCTCCAGGGTTATATCCTTCTAACTTAGCAAATAGGCTTATCCCCTTTTTGGCAAAGGAAGTAAGTTCCACCAGTGGTGTATTTCCGATGAGCCGATGAATGCTGGCATAAACCATCGTAAATCCCCTCGTTTCTGTATTCCTACCTTACTTTATGGATGAACCGCCCAAAATGTGCAAAGAAAAAAGGAGATGCTTTGAATCAAATCAATGCCAGTTCCTCGCCGACAATGATGTAAGACTGACGGTCAACTTCAATCCGGGCGCGCCTTCAAAACATCTGGGTAGCTCAGGAAGTGAGACTGTTGAAGGCTTTTTTCGCCCTTCTTTCAGTTTCCCTAGTATCGGCTCGCAAAAAGGCAACTGATTTGATTCAATAGCATCTTTAACCGACCTTACGGTCTAATTTTCGAAAAGTGGAGCAAACAAAAAAGAGATGCTTTGAATCAAATTAAGTGCCAGGAAGTAGGTTACTTCCTGGCACTTAAAGGGCCATAGCCGATTTCTTGCAGGGTGTGGGCAATGGCTTGATGCCCCTGATTATTGGGATGTTCCCTGTCGATAAAGAGGAGTTTTTTCCCTTGTGTTTCAAAGACCCGATAGGTACGGGCGATGCGGGTATTTTTGTCTCTGCCCTGATGAATGATTTGATTAAAACGGGGAATCCATTTTATTGCCAGTGGGTCATTGGGTTTGGGGTTATAAATTTCGATATAACGGATAATGTAAGGTTCTTTGGCATTTTTCTTGAGTTTCTTTATGATTTTATCGATCTTAAGGAAGTTGGCTTCAAAGCGAGAGTATACCTGTTTTAAGGGTTCCTTATTTTTAACGCCCTGGAGCAAATCGTTTCCTCCAATGGAGAGGGAAATCACCTGGGATTTCTGAATGGCATCTACAAGGGTTTGGTTATTGGCTAAATCATTTAAAAAATCTTGACTTGTCCATCCGTTCTTTCCCAGGTTCTGCAGGGTTACTTTTCGTTTTAAATCATTTTGCAAACAGCGGCGATACAGGACCGCATAGCCATGGTTTAAAAAGGAACCTATTCCCACGGTAATGGAATCGCCCAGGGCAACATAATGCAAGGGAGGATTCGCTGGAATCTTCATTCACCTCCACACCATAAAAAAATTTCCCTATATCTTATGAAGCATCCACATCAAGGGGTTCCTGATGAAATGACTACTTTTCCATTCTTCCTCATATATATCAATAAATCAGTATGGATAGGGGGGTGGGAAGTTTGAATCCCGTGGAGCAGGAGATCCATCGTCTCCGGTCCATTATGCTGCAGAGCCAAATGCCCAATGGGACCTGGAGCTTTTGTTTTGAAAGCGGCATTCTTTCCGATGCCTATATGATTATTCTTCTTCGCTCTCTTGGGTTACCTGAGGAGGACCTAATCAACCGACTGTGTGCACGAATTATAAGTCGCCAGGAAAAAAACGGTTCCTGGAGGCTTTTTCATGATGAGAAGGAAGGAAATTTATCGGCAACCATCGATGCTTATTTTGCCTTGCTTTATGGAGGAAAGTACCCTGCAAGTGAACCCCGTATGGTAGCTGCTCGCAGGTTCATTCTAGCAAAAGGGGGGATTGGAAAGGCGAATTTATTGACCCGGGTTATGTTGGCTATGACGGGGCAATATCATTGGAGCCATTTCTTTCATATCCCTGTGGAAACCATTCTCTTGCCCCAGGACTTCCCCGTGAACTTCTTTGATTTCGCCGGCTTTGCCAGAGTGCATATTGCACCTATTTTGATTTGTTCTGACCGCAATTTTCATATAAAAAACCCTCGAACCCCAGATTTAAGCCATCTGTATGTGCGCAATCCCTATGAATTGGAAGAAGTGGCTTATCGGAAATATCCATTGTATTCCCAGTTTATCTCTGTTTTTAATTTAATTCATGAGGGGATTCGGGGTCTTGTTGGCTTGCCCCACCAAATCCATCAAATGGCCCTGCGCCGTCTGGAAAAGTATATGTTGGAGCGGATTGAACCTGATGGAACCTTATACAGTTACTTTACCGCTACCTGTTTTATGGTTTTTGCTTTGCGTGCCCTCCATTATCCTGTGGACCATCCTGTGATTCAACGGGCTGTACAGGGATTAAAAACCCTTGTTTGCCGTGTGGATGCTGACCATATCCATTTGCAAAATTGCACATCCACGGTTTGGGATACAGCCCTAATAAGTCATGCATTGCAAGAAGGGGGGATTTCCCCAACCCATCCTGCGATCGTGAAAGCGGGTAAGTATCTTATGAAAAGGCAACAAAAACGAGTGGGGGATTGGAAGGTTCACAACCTGAAAGGGCAGCCTGGGGGGTGGGGATTTTCTGATAGCAACACATTGAATCCTGATGTGGATGATACAACGGCTGCCTTGCGAGCTATTCATCCCTTTCGCATGGGAAGGCAAGGGCCTGCTTATTCTTCCCTCTGGAAAAAAGGGGTGTCCTGGGTATTATCCATGCAAAATTTGGATGGAGGATGGCCTGCCTTTGAAGTGAATACGGATAAGATTTATTTAACATGGCTTCCCTATCAGGGAATGGAAGGATTCAGTACAGATCCATCCACCGCCGATTTAACAGGGCGTACGCTAGAGTTCTTAGGGAAGAAAACACCTCTTCATTTGAAAGATACCACTCCTTTGCAACGTGGGTTGCGCTGGTTGTTCCGCAATCAGGAGAAAAATGGCTCCTGGTATGGCCGTTGGGGGGTTTGTTATATCTATGGCACCTGGGCTGCCTTAACCGGGTTAATGGCTGTGGGAGTTCCCACCTATGCACCTGCCATTCAACGGGCCACACGCTGGTTGGTATCCATTCAGAATGAAGATGGGGGATGGGGAGAATCCTGTCGCAGTGATGTGGAAAAAAGGTATATTCCCTTAGGAGCTAGTACCCTTTCCCAAACAGCCTGGGCGGTGGATGCCTTACTATCCGTGCAAAAGATGAAATCGGACGAAAACAATCAAAAGGCGATTGTACGTGGGGTCCATTTTCTCTTGAGAAACGGGCAACGCCGTGAGTGGATGGATAGCTATCCCACGGGTGCCGGATTGCCGGGTGTATTTTACACCCATTATCATAGTTATCGCTATATTTGGCCTTTATTGGCCTTAAGTCACTTTCACAATAGTGGGGGTTGATGAATGAATGCCTGGGTTCAATTCGTGAAAAAAGAAATGAAGGAAATGAAAGAATTTCGCTACATTTCCTTAGGGTTGATTTTTGGAAATTACATTGCTGTCAGTTTTTTTGCTTATGTGAATCATGTGCCGGCGTTTATTAGTACCTGGGTGAATACTCTTTTAATGGCCCATATGGTCTATTTAATTGTTTATTATTGCTTTCGTCTTTTTTTAAACCATCATAAGGTGGTCGTAAGGGGGGATTTCTCTCTCCCCGGTTGGAAGGTACTAGCTGCAAAATATGGGGCAGGAGTCCTTTCCTTTACTATTTCTCTGGCATGTACTCTTTTTCTTGGCTTGCTGAGTTCATTGATTGTGTCTCAGACCAGTATGAATTTGGCTTCTTATTTTCCAAGTGCCATTTATCTCTATTTTCATTTGCTTTTTATCTCCACATTTATTATTTCCTGGATCATGTTTGGCAGGACTCTGTTTGAAGTTGTAAAGAAACGTTCCCCTTTTTATGCCAGATTATCCATTGTGGGTGTGCTTCTCGCATTAACCTGGTTGTTTAAACACTGGCAAGAAAGTGGCCTTTATTCCTTTTTATTTAATTGGGGAACGGTTGAACTTTCTGCTGTGATGCCCAAAGGGGGAACCCTTGAAGTTTTGCCTGCCGCATATATTGGCAATTATGTGTATCATATACTTATTTCTATTGTCCTCCTGTTTTTATCAGGATGGTTAATGGATAAAAAAAGGGCATGAAACTTTATACAGGAAATCGACGTATTAAATTGTTGTAATCGTTGCTCTTATAGAAGGAGGAGAACACGTGGCAAACGAACCCATCTTGCAATTGAAAAATGTGAAGAAAAAGATTGGCTCCCGCATGATTATTAATAATGTGTCTTTGGATATTTATCCTGGAGAAATTATGGGTTTATTAGGGCCAAATGGATCGGGGAAAACCACCACCATTCGCATGATTGTAGGTCTTTTATCCATTACCGAAGGGGATGTTTTAATTAAAGGGAAAAGCATTACCCATGATTTCGAGGAAGCTATTTCCAATGTGGGTGGGATTGTAGAAAATCCTGAAATGTATAAATACCTATCAGGATACAAGAATCTCGTCCATTATGCCCGCCCAACTTTCTCGTGAATCCGCTTTTCCATTCCCACTTGTTTTACCACTTCTTGAATCTCGTCCATTATGCCCGCATGGGACAAAGCATTCCCACGGACCGAATTCAAGAAGTGGTAAAACAAGTGGGAATGGAAAAGCGGATTCACGAGAAAGTTGGGCGGTATTCCCTTGGCATGCGGCAGCGCTTAGGGCTAGCCCAGGCATTGCTTCATTCCCCTTCTCTTTTAGTATTGGATGAACCAACCAATGGATTGGATCCGGCAGGCATTCGGGAGTTCCGGGAACATCTCCGTACCCTGGCCCGGGAACATGGTGTGGCGGTGTTAATTTCCAGCCATCTGCTTTCGGAAATGGAACTAACCTGTGACCGGATTGCCATTATACAAGAGGGAAAACTAGTGGGTGTACAAAATGTAAATGATTTCGTCGAAACGGAAACTAGCAAGGATGAGGTTTCTGTTCACTTTACTGTGGAACCCCGGGAAGTGGCCTTTGCCCTATTAAAAGAACGGTTCAGTGGGAAAACAGAATGGGCGGAAGGACATCGGATAGCTGTGATCATGGGGAGAGAGGACATCCCTGAAACTGTCGCCTTTCTCATTCAGGAAAACATAAAAGTGTATGGTGTAGAAATTGTGGCGAAAACCCTGGAAGATAAATTCTTAGAAGTGACAGGGGGAAATCAAGTTGTCTAGTCTGCTGAAATTAATCCAAAATGAAAACATGAAGATTTATAGCCGCATTGGTACCTGGATTATGATTTTCCTACTGATCCTTGGTGTTTGTGCAATGGTATTAATAACGAAATATCAGCCCAAATTTCAAGATCCAAATGAGGCAAATTATAAAGCCAATTGGAAGCAAATGCTCCAAGAACAAAACCAACAAAATAAATTAATGTTACAGGAACCTGAATTCCCAGAGGAACAAAAGAAATATATTGAACAGGAAATTAAAATGAATGAATACCGCATTCAGCATAATCTATCCCCCTTTACAGAGAACGGTCTGGATACGGTGCTGTTAACCAGTGAGGGCTTTATCATGATGGTTACCATCTTCACGATTATCGTTGCCGGGGGATCTGTTGCCGGGGAGTTTTCCTCAGGGACCATTAAATTATTATTAATTCGCCCAGTAAGTCGAGCCAAAGTTCTTCTTTCTAAATATATTGCTACCTTGTTGTATGCTCTTTTACTGATTCTTTTATTGTTTGTTACTACCTTCGCTTTAGGAGGGATTTTCTTCGGTTTTTCCGGGTTAGAAAATCCCATTCTCTATTATGCAAATGGACAAGTTCTGGAGCGCAGTGCCATTGAAATGACCTGGATTAACTTCGGATTTGGTGCCGTAGAGATGATCATCTGGGTAACATTAGCCTTTATGATTTCCAGCGTATTCCGCAATAGTGCCCTGTCTATCGGGCTTTCTATCTTTATTCTCTTTATTTCTATGCCTGTTATGCAGTTTTTGCTGAAATACTCCTGGGCAAAATATTTGATTTTCCCGAATACGGATTTATCCGTTTATTTCAGTGGAGCACCACTTATTGAAGGAATGACCCTGGGCTTCTCCATTATCGTATTGCTTGTGTATTTTCTACTCTTCCATGCTCTATCTTTCTTCGTCTTCAAGAAGCGAGATGTAGGTGCGTAATAAAAGTATAGACGTAACAAAGAACCCTTTCCAACGATGGAAGGGGTTCTAATTATTATAATAAATCTTTCACACAAATACTTCCAATTCATAGGCTGTGGTGGGGGGAAGGGCACCACAACTTATGAGTTAGGAGGATTCACAATGGATTTTATGGGGAGGATTAAAGAAACCTTCTCTGGGTTAAAACAACCTGCTTATCCTGAATTGAAGTCTGCTATACAATCTCTGACTGGTATTACTGAAAACGTTTCTTTTTATGCAACTAAACCGGAAAAACTGAGCTATGGGAGAAATGTTCTGTTTCAGACCGATGAACTTGAAGTGATTCTCATTAACATGCCACCTGGCGAACAAACGCCCATTCATGACCATGGAGAGTCCATCGGTTGTGTCTATGTGGTAGAAGGTGAGCTGGTAAATATGGCATTTACTTTAGAAGAAAATGATCGACCTGTTTTTCTTTCGGAAAATAGGGTTGGTGAAGGGGAATTTCTCGAAGTGACTAGAGATCTTATCCATCTTTTACACAATTCATCGGATCAACGATTTATTTCCTTCCATGTGTATTCACCGCCGTTAACAGCAATGAAAAATTATGAGTACAGTTTTGAGGAAAATGGTGTTTATTAGGTCAATATATAGAGCCGCATACTCAGGTATGTGGCATTTTTTTATTTTTGTCGGCAAGGTAAGGCACTAATTTGATTTAAAAGTGTCTAATTTTGTATTGACGGAACTGGCAAATAGTGATAAATTAACAAAAAAACAAAGTAAGTATATATGAATTATATGTTAAGGGGGAATAAGGGTGGCAATCCGAAAGCTAGCGACAGCCATTTTATTGATTTTTACCATTATCGGGGGGATTGTGGGTTGTTCTACCCAGACCTCATCAGATTCAGGAAAGAAGACCATTAAAATTGGTTATCAGAAGTATGGGACACTTAATTTGTTACGAACTAAAGGGGATCTAGAGAAAAAGTTAGAGGGCTATAAAGTGGAGTGGATCCTATTCCCTGCCGGGCCCCAGTTGTTAGAAGCATTAAATACAGGAAGCATTGATTTTGGTAGTACAGGGGAAGCGCCCCCTATTTTTGCCCAGGCTGCAGGTACGCCCCTGGTTTATGTAGGCGCGGAACCAGCAAGCCCTGGAAGTGAAGGGTTTCTCGTACCAAAAGGCTCACCTATTAAATCCATCAAAGATTTAAAAGGGAAAAAGGTGGCTTTAAACAAAGGATCCAATGTTCATTATTTACTTGTTAAAGCATTAGAATCTGCAGGGTTGAAACTCAGTGATATTCAGCCTGTGTATTTGCCTCCTGCTGATGCCCGCAGTGCATTTGAAAAAGGTAGTGTGGATGCCTGGGTCATCTGGGATCCATTCCTGGCAGCAGCACAGGATGCCACGGGAGGAACTCTCTTAGCGGATGGTAAAGGCCTGGTTTCCAACCGTGAATTCTATCTTGCTTCTCAATCATTAGTAAAAAATGAAGAAAAAGTAGTCAACGTCATTTTTGATGAGATTGCTAAAATTGGTGCATGGTCAAAGGATCATCCAGAAGATGTAGCTAAAACTTTATCTCCAGTAGTTGGCATACCAGAAAAAACCCTGGTGCTTGCCGAGAAGAGGAGAAATTATGGCATCCAAAAAATTGATGCCACAATCATTGCAGACCAACAAAAAATAGCAGACACTTTTTATGGAGTGGGCTTAATTCCAAAAGCCATTTCCATTAAAGATGCTGTGCAAAAATAAAAAAGGGGAGATGGGGAAATGAAAATTTTATGGTTTTTGCCAACACCAGGGGATGGCCATTATTTAGGGACTTCTGAAGGTGGTCGCCCTCTCACTCATGGTTACTTGCAGCAAATTGCGAAAGCGGCAGATGAGTTAGGATACTACGGGATTTTAGTGCCAACAGGGAATTTCTGCGAAGATCCCTGGGTGGTTGCTTCCTCCCTCATTCCAGTTACCAATAAATTAAAGTTCCTTGTGGCCCTGCGCACAGGCGTTTATTCTCCTACTGTGATTGCACGTAAAGCAGCTACCTTTGACCGTTTGTCCGGGGGAAGATTGTTAATCAATGTAGTGGCAGGGGGAGACCCTGTTGAATTAGAAGGGGATGGCATCTTCCTTGATCATGATGAACGGTATGAGGATGCTGATGAGTTTTTAACCATTTGGAAATCCCTTCTCGCCGGTGAAGAAGTAGATTATAAGGGAAAATACCGCGAAGTATCTAAAGGAAAACAATTATTCCCTACTGTGCAAAAACCTTATCCACCCCTCTTCTTCGGAGGTTCATCTAAAGCCGGCCATGAAGTTGCGGCAAAACACGTGGATTACTATTTATCATGGGGTGAACCCATTGAACAGGTGCGCCAAAAAATTGCTGAAGTCCGTAAACTGGCTGAGGCACAAAACCGTACCCTTCGCTTCGGTTTGCGTGCCCATGTTATTGTGCGAAAAACAGAAGAGGAAGCCTGGCAAGCAGCTGACCAATTAATTGAACATCTTGATGATTCTGTGATTGAAGAGGCACAAAAGGTTCTTTCCCGCTATGATTCAGAAGGGCAAAAACGGATGTCTAGCCTTCATCACAATGGGAATAGAGATTCATTAAAAATCGGACCTAATTTGTGGGCTGGTATTGGCCTTGTACGTGGGGGGGCAGGCACAGCCTTAGTTGGAGACCCTGATTCCATTGTGGCCCGGTTAAAAGAATATGAAGAGTTAGGCATTGATACCTTTGTTTTATCCGGTTATCCCCATTTGGAAGAAGCTTATCGGGTGGCAGAGTTGCTCTTCCCTCGTTTAGGCCTTCATCCATCCTCATCTGTTGAGGGTCCGGTAATCAGTCCTTTTGTAGGTGAGGTGTCAGCACAACATCCAGAAAAAATAGGAGGAGGGGTAAAGTGAAATGAAAAGAGTTCTACCCTGGATCATACCCGTGCTTATTTTGCTCTTTTGGCAATGGGGAGCTTCATGGGGTTGGATTTCAGCAAGAACTTTGCCAGCTCCTTTAGATGTATTAAAAGCGTTTGTTAGACTTGTAAAAAGCGGCGAACTAATGGACCATATGCAGGTTAGTTTCGAAAGGGCGTCGATTGGGTTTGCCATTGGGGGAGGAATAGGGTTCCTGTTAGGTTTGGTTAATGGGATGTTTCCTGTGGCTAGCAGGCTTCTCGATTCCACAGTGCAAATGATTCGTAATATCCCCCATCTTGCTTTGATTCCTCTTGTGATTCTCTGGTTTGGGGTTGGGGAAGAAGCGAAAATCTTCTTAGTGGCTCTTGGTGTTATGTTTCCGATCTATATCAACACTTACCATGGGATTCGCCAGGTAGATGGTAGCTATATTGAAATGGCAAAAGTATATGGATTAAACACCTGGGAATTGTTCTGGCATGTGATTCTTCCAGGTGCGCTCCCTTCCATCTTTGTTGGGTTGCGGTTTGCTCTTGGTTTCATGTGGTTGACTTTAATTGTGGCAGAGACCATTGCCGCCAATGCAGGTATTGGGTATATGGCGATGAATGCCAGGGAGTTTATGCAAACAGATGTGGTTGTACTTGGGATTCTGTTATATGCTTTATTGGGAAAAGGGGCAGATGTCATTGCTCATTTACTAGAAAAATCCTTGTTAAAATGGCACCCTAATTTCCAAAAAGGGGGGGCGTAAAGGTAAAATGGTTACTTTTCAAATGGAAAATATTCATAAAAGCTTTGAGAATCACGGACTATCCCGCAAAGTCATCACAGGCATTGATTTAGAAGTGCAGGCAGGAGAGTTTGTCGCTATTGTAGGGAGAAGCGGGTGCGGAAAAAGCACCCTCCTTCGCTTGGTTGCTGGTCTGGAGCAGATTGATGAGGGACAATTAAAATTCCACCATGGGGATGAAAAAAACAACGGGATCCGGGTGATGTTCCAGGATTCCCGGTTGCTTCCCTGGCGTAAGGTGTGGCAAAATGTGGCCCTGGGTTTGAAAAAGGATGGGAAGAGTAAAGCAGAACAAGTGTTAGAGGAAGTAGGGTTGACACCGTGGAAAGAAGATTGGCCTCTGGTTCTTTCTGGAGGACAAAGGCAGCGGGTGGCTCTAGCTCGCGCCCTTGTCCATGAACCTGGGCTCCTCTTATTGGATGAACCCCTTGGGGCTCTGGATGCCTTAACTCGCATCGAAATGCAACAATTAATCGAAAGAATATGGCAGCAACGGCATTTTACAGCTTTATTAGTCACCCATGATGTGGCAGAGGCGATTGCCCTTGCAGACCGTATTATTCTCATTGATGAAGGAAAAATCAAATTGGATGTAGCAGTGAATTTGTCTCGCCCCCGTAAACGTGGAAGTTCCGCTTTTGCGGAATTGGAGGCAAAAATTCTAAATGAGTTACTAGGGCTAGAAGAGGAAACAAGAAGTCCGCAACATTTACAACCCGTCGCGGGCATTTCCTAAAACAAATCCTTCTAATTCGTTGAGAATCGTCAATAGTGCAGCCCGAATCTCAAATTCTTTCCGGGTTGCTGGCAAGTCCATTTCTTCATATTCTTTGCGCAAAAGGCGGATGTCCCCGTATAAAACGAGGATGTCCCCTTTTCTATTTTCCTCCAAAAGGACAGATAATTGAGATAACATACCAGATAGCATAATCCCCTGTACAAGGACCTGATCTACCCGGGACACAAGAGGAAGAATCCGGTCAATATATTCAAATCGTTTCTCTTGAATTTCAAAGTAATGGTATTGCTCCAGCTCTTTCTTGGATACATAGTTTTCAATATCAAAGAGTGCTGTTTCTTTCCCCTTTTTAATGAGTTGAGCAATGGTTAAGTATTCAGCCCCATCCCATACATAATTTTCCTGTTGAAGATGGTTGGCCAGGTGATGAAACAGGGAAGCATATTGCTTGTCTAACTCCTGTCTGATGTTGGCCAGTTCTTTGCTGCGATTTGGCATATAGATCAAGTTCACTAAAAGAGAGACACCCATCCCAACAGTAAGAAGGAGTACTTCGTTAAAATAGAAGGCGAAATTCACTACTTCTGCAGAGTAAAGATGGATGGTAACAACAGAACTGATCACAATTCCCCGATCCACTTTCGCTAAAAAAAGGACGGGAATAATGATAAGCAAGGCCAGACCAATGACATAGATATGGACATCCAATAGGGAGAAAAGGCAATAGCCGATTAATAAGCTAATTTGTGCCGCAGCAAAAAGTTTCCCCGTGACTTTGATGGACTCTTTTCTGGTGGCATGAATGGCAAGTATGGCAGCAATTCCGGCAAAGGTATATAGTTCTAGATTTAGCCGGTTCGCCAGATAGATCGCTATGAATACGGCGATGGCTGTTTTAATGGTACGAATAAGAATCATTCT
>CALNBV010000121.1 GCA_937874515.1 uncultured Paenibacillaceae bacterium
CCTGGCTTACCCTTTGAAGTTACAGGGAAAAAGTCTGACGGAAAAGGAAATGGTTTCTTTGCTTGAAAAAGTGGGATTATCTGAAGAATTTCTTCATCGCCCCATTGACCAATTATCTGGCGGGGAAAAACAACGGATTAGTCTAGCTCGTTCCCTTTCCTTAGAGCCAGAGGTCCTCTTGCTTGATGAAGCCACTTCATCCCTGGATTCACTATCTACACAAATCATTGAAAATACCATAATCAACTATCATAAGGAAGGCCATACCATCCTGTGGATTACCCATCAAAAAGAGCAAGGGGAACGATTAGGGAACCGAATATGGACCATTGAAAATGGCCTAGTGAAAGAAGGGGTTGCCCTATGAGTTCTACTGCGACCATTGCTACCATGGGTTTTGTTGTGATTGCTATCCTAATTTCCCTACGCTTACATATGAAATTAGAAAAGGATATTATTATTGGAACCATCCGGGCTATGTTACAATTAATCGCCATCGGGTATGTTCTTCATTTTGTTTTTGCAAGCCAACACTGGGCATTTATTATCCTTATGCTTTTAATCATGGTCACCGTGGCCTCTTTCAACTCTGCAAAAAGAGGAAAAGGAATTCCCCGGGTTTTTTGGAGAATTTTCTTCACCATTAGTACGGTCCTCTCTTTTACCATTGGATTCATGCTTCTCTTTGACATGGTTGAACCCACTCCTCGCTATTTGATTCCCATCAGTGGTATGATTACGGGAAATAGCATGGTTGTCGCTTCCCTGCTTTTAAACCAAATGAAACAGCGTTCAAATGCTATGAGAGAAGAAATGATGGTGGCCTTAACCTTTGGGGCAACAACAAGACAGGCCAGTGAAAGACTTACGAAAGAAGCCATACGTTCCGGCATGATTCCCATTATTGATTCCTTAAAAACCGTTGGGCTAGTCCAACTTCCTGGAATGATGACAGGTTTAATTATTGGGGGTGCCAATCCCATTGAAGCAGTCCGATATCAATTATTAATTATGTTCTCTTTCACCGCTGCATCCGCCTTAACCAGCATGATGTTGGGATTTTTGATTTACCCTACTTTATTTAACAAGGCTCAACAATTAAAAGGATGGTCCAATTAAAAAAATATAGCCGGACCCGTAATATAGGATCCGACTATTCTAATTAATAATCGTCGTAATCGTAATCTGAGTACTCTAAACTGCGAGATGGATAAGCTAAATCATCACGTTGTAAAGGGACAAACTGTTGTTGTGGTGGGGTATAAGGTATTGGGTGTTCTTTTGTCGGATAAGGAGCAGGTTGATATTGGGGTTGGTATATGGGCTGTTCCTTTGCTGGCAAGGGAGATGGTTGATACTGTGGTGGAGGTACCTGGGGTAATGGTTGGGGTAATGGTTGCGCTATCGGTGGGCATGGAGGGCAGTAATGGCCGCACCCCTTTTTATGATAGTGATGAAGCATTTTTTTATGGTAACAATATTTTTTAAAGTAACGTTTATAATATTTCTTATGATGAGAGTACTCCACACATTTTTGTTCATAATAAATTACTTTTTCCATATGAAACTGGTATTTCACGATTTGTTCACCATGTGGCATTAACATCCTTCCTTTCCCTTAAAGAAATTTATATATTTACCTATATCACACAGTATTCAAACCCACAGGCAACAGGCACCGACGCTTGCCTATTTATGTTAGAAAACTTGGATTGTGCCAAGCCCTGTGGGCGCAGGTAATTTGATTAGGCTAAGAAATTGGAGATGATTTAAATGCAAGGTAAAAAAACAAGTGAATCCCGCACCATTTTAACTGACATTGTTCTTCCCCCTGACACCAATTACCATGGAACCATTTTCGGGGGCAATGTTATGGCCTATATGGATAAAGTAGCAACGATAGCAGCCATGAGACATTGCCGCCGAGTGGTTGTAACAGCATCAAGTGATAGCCTGGATTTTCTCTCCCCCATAAAAACCGGGGAAGCCATTTGTGTAGAAGGCTATGTCACCTGGGCCCACAATACATCCATGGAAATCTATGTGAAAGTACAGGCAGAAAATCTCCTCACAGGTGAAAAACGCCTCACTTCCAGGGCTTATTTAACCTTTGTTGCTTTAGATGAAGACAATAAGCCTGTAGAGGTTCCCCCTGTACTACCAGAAACAGAAGAAGAACGCTGGAATTACCAAACCGCCCAGGAACGATATGAATCTCGGAAACGCCGGCGCAAAACCATGAAAGAAAACCTGAATAATTAATATTGACAAATAAAAATAAGGAATTATAATTAATTGTAAGTAAGTGATTACTAACAATCAAAGTTACGAGGTAACCATGACACAAACTACCCGGGAAAAAATTATCGAT
The DNA here is from genome assembly GCA_937874515.1 of uncultured Paenibacillaceae bacterium. GTDB lineage: Bacteria > Bacillota > Bacilli > Aneurinibacillales > Aneurinibacillaceae > CALNBV01. Next base: position 2,372 of record CALNBV010000121.1, read on the forward strand.
GCAACGTTGCATCTCATCCAAGAAAAAGGATACAAAGCAGCGACAACCAAACTCATTGCAGAAGAAGCCGGGGTTCGGGAAATAACCATCTTCCGCCACTTCGGAAACAAAATGGGGATTATGGACGAAGCTTTTACCTATTTGCTAGTGTCTCCAATCTCAGAGCGCTTTTTTGAAATCGAGCCAATCTGGGATTTGGAAAAAGATTTAACCCAATATGTTAATCGATATAACCAAATATTAAATAAAAATAGAGATTTCATCCTCATTAGCTTTAAAGAGATGGGCACCTTTCCGAAACTAGATCAATTAATTACTTCCATCCCCCGGGAGATTAAAGACAGATTAATTGACTATTTTACAGAAATGCATCGTCAAGGAAAGGTAATAGAAACCAACTTTGAAGCTGTGGTGCTGAATTTACTCTGGTTGCTCTTTGGTACTTTTCTTTCAAGAACCCGATTTGAAAATCAAATTACCTCCCTTTCTGAAGAAGATTTATACCAAAATAGCATCTTACTATTTACTAGGGGTTTAACCCCCTAATTTTTTTACCTTATATGTTAGTAAGTACTTACATACATACATTTTTTTTATAAATAGGAGTGGAGAAAATGAACGGTTTAAAACACTATTTTAAAACACCAGAAACCTATACAGGAATGATGTTGGCAATGGCTTTCCAGCTTATATTATTTTTTGTTTGGATGACTGCCTATAACGGGGTTAACGATCGATTAGAAAATTTAAAAGTAGCCGTAATCAATCAGGACCATAGCGTGGGGACCTCTCTTGCAAAGCAATTAAACGATTCCCTCCCCTTTACCGTTGTGGAACAAACGTCATTAGAGATTAGCCATAATCAAATGAACATGAGAAACTGGGATATGATTGTTACGATTCCAACGGATTTCTCAAAACAAATGCAAGAAAAAGGGACTGCCAATCTAGAGTTTTATATTAATCAATCTACTGCTACCCTTGGAAAATCCATCATGGAATCTGCAGCAAAACAGTTCACCACAGAAGTAAACCATCAACTCAATAACAAAGGGATTGTAGGAAATATCATTAAAACAAATGAAGTGGCAGGTTTTACCCCTACCATGATTCCCCTCATGGTGATTTTAGCCTCCTTTGTTGGTGCCATGTTAATGAGCCTTCAGTTAAACATTGCAACGAAGAAACTGCAAAATAGCACAGGAAAATGGGATCTCTTTCTCTCACGTTTGGTTATTAATTTCATTAGTTCCAGTCTATCTGCAACAATCACTTTACTTTTCTTCTTCATTTTCGGGGTAGAACTTACCCAATCAGTGTTGATTACCTGGTTGTTCCAGGCTCTCATCCTCTTTACCTTTCTTGTGGTAACCCAAATGTCTTTAATCGTTCTTGGCAAGGTTGGCCCATATTTCAACATTTTCCTGCTAGCTACTCAACTGGTAACCTCGGGAGCCATTGTGCCTAGAGCTTTACTTACAGAGCCCTATCAATTGGTGGGCAACTATTTGCCAGCGACCTATGGTGCAGAAGGGTATTTCAATCTCATTTTTGGCGGAGGAAATTTAGTACAGGATTTTAAAATGATATTCGCTATTCTAATCATTTCTCTTGTAGTAACCACAGGGAAAATAGCCTATTCAAACAAATTAGTAAAAGCTCTGGTAGCTAGAACTGCACTGGTAAAATAAGTTTATATTGTAAAAATGGGACAACATTTGCCGTAACAAAAGTTGTCCTACTATTTTCAAGTTAATAGAAAAGTAGATGTATTGAAATCCTGACCTTTCAGAAAAGGCCAGGATTTTTTTATGTATACAAACTATAGACGTTCACC
>CALNBV010000122.1 GCA_937874515.1 uncultured Paenibacillaceae bacterium
ATTTTCTTTTGCAAAATAAGGGTTTCGATAGTTCCCGAACCAAGGAGAACGCCTGAAATGATAAGCAATAGACCAATAAAATGAGCGGGTACAATGGCTTCACTTAAAAAAAAGGTATGCTCCCAGGACGGAGAAAAAGGTACTTAAATTAAGAAAGATGGAGGATTGGGCTGCACCAGCCTTTCCAATGGCGTAGTTATAAATGGAATGCCCCATCCCGGTTGCAAGAACTGCTGAGATTGCGAAATAAATCCATACATAAGAGGGTGCAGTCAGTAGAGTGGATAAACCATTGGGCTCCATCCATAAACTGGTGGCAAACAGAACAATGGATCCAATCAACATCATATAGCCCGTTAAAAGAACGGGACTCATGGTTTTTGCAGCCTTATTAATTAAAATAAAGCTGGCTGCCTGAGATAGAATGGCAAGAAAAATATCTACATCACCAAGATTAACGGAATTTAAACTGCCACTGCCAAATAATACGGTGATGCTAACACCGATTCCACCGAGGATAAAGCCTAACCCAGCGATAAATGTAGGTTTCTTCTTAAAAAATAACATAGATAACAGTAAGGTTAATAGTGGACCCATTCCCAGGATTAGGCCTGTATTGGTTGCTGAGGTTTTTGCCAGGCCGCTGGCTAAGAAATAATGATGAAAGACTACGCTTAATAGGGAACCTGGTAGTATGTACATCCATTCTCTTTTAAGGGGCAGGCGAATAGAACCCATGAATCCAAGAATTAAAAACACAGTTAAAGAAGCCGCGAAAATTCGAAAAGAAGTGATTGTCACAGGCATGATATGGGCAACGATTATTTTGATGAAGGAAACGTTGAATCCCCAAATAACCATTAATCCTAACAGAATCAGATAGATTTTCAGCGAAACCTTCATAGACAAGACGACCCCTTTATGGTTTTAACTTAAATTTTAACGCTATTCTGTTAATTTTATCAAAAAAATGTACAAGAATAATAGTAACATATAGGGGGCTAGCCCATAAACCGTGCCAACACTTGATTGAACTTATTCATTTCATCATAAAACAGTCCGTGGCCGCTATGTTCAAAAGAAATAAGCCGGGAATTTTTTATCCCATCATGTTGTGCCACGGCTAATGGGTATAATGCAATTTTGTCATGAATGCCATGGAGGATTAATGTGGGAACGTGAATTTGACCCAGATCCCAAAACAATTCTTCCCTTATCCAAGTTCTGGCAACTTCTATTGTGGACCAGCTGGCTGCCTCAAGTCCTAACTGAAAGAACCAATCTGAGAAAGGCTCTGTTACTTTTAGAAAAAAGAAGTTTTCGCCGAAGTCTCGCAACATGTTCGGGCGATCTTTATAGGTATCTTTGATGATTTTAATGACATCAGCCTCAGTTAAACCATAAGGAAAGTTAGGCCGTTGAATGAGGCTAGGGGCTGCAGAAGCAAATAGTGCCAGTTTGGAAACCCCATATCCTTTGTACCTGGCCATATAGCGTATGGCTATGGCGCCTCCTGTAGAATGGCCAGCTAAGGTAAAATCCTGCAAATTTAAGGCATCAATGATACATAACACATCTTCCGCTAAACGATTGTAGCTATACCCGTCTATAGGCTTATCTGATTTCCCGAATCCCCTCGTATCAACCCCAATACAACGATAATCCATGGAAAGTAAATAGTTATATTGATATTCAAACATCTTGTGGTTTGCAGGCCAACCGTGGAGAAAGAGGATGGTCTTCTTGCCTGAAGGGTTCATGTCATTCACAAAGACTTTTACGTTGGGTTCCACCGTAATCCAATATTCCATGATCATTCCCTCTCCTTTTTAAAAAATAGGTGTGTAATAACAAAACTCTTGAAAAGCCCCTAGATTTTTATTTATTTTTAGGATATATGCAATAATAAACGATAGGTTATTAATCAAGTGAAAATTTATCCTGAAAATGCCAGGGTGTCGGAAGATCAGCAATTGCTTGCGTCGATTCAGAACATATTTAATCTTGGTATTGGGCGGATCGATAAAAAAACCAATGCCATCTATTTTGTTCGTTTAGAAACATATAAATTTTCTCAGGGAATTTTATATACGAAAAATAAAACATTACCTTCCTCGAATGTTATTCTTGAACAAATTGAAGAAAATTGGTTTTATCAAGAATGATAACAGGATGAATTCTATCTTCCGCAGGCCATTCAAAGAGAAACAGGATGGCCTTTTTGTGTTACTCTATTTCAAATAAAAATAGGTGTGTTATAACAAAACTCTTGAAACATGAATTTTCCCCGTTGCATAATAAGGTATAACATTAATTATTGGACAATTCATTTTATTCTTGCAGATTATATATTAAAGAGGGAGAATGGAAGATGAAAATCAGCGTACTAGATCAAACACACTTATTAAAGGGAATGTCAGCAGAAGAGGGATTCGCACAAACGGTAGAACTGGCACACTATGTGGATCAATTAGGATACCATCGGTTTTGGATGTCTGAACATCACAGTGCCGATGCCTTAGCGGGGTCATCGCCAGAAATTCTCGCAAGTTATTTGTTAGGGAAAACACAGAACATTCGAGTAGGTTCAGGCGGGGTTATGTTGCCCCATTATAGTTCATATAAAGTCGCTGAGAACTTCAAAGTAATGAGCGCTCTTGCTCCTGGCCGTGTAGATCTGGGTGTGGGGCGTGCCCCAGGTGGGCAGCATTTATCTACTATTGCTTTGCAAGGGGAGCGCAATGGAACCGTAGATGTTTTCCCCAAACAAATCGATCAATTATTAGAGTATATGGAGGATTCACTCCCTTATACTCATCCTTTAAGAGAGTTACAGGCAACACCATTGATTAAGGAAAAGCCAGAAGTCTGGCTTCTTGGCACTAGTAATTTTTCCGCCATTTTAGCTGCGAATAAAGGGCTTCCTTATGCATTTGCCCAGTTTATTAATAACCAGCCTGGTGATATGGAATATGCCATCAAGCTTTATAAAAATAACTTTAAACCCTCTAAGTATTTAGATAAACCAAAGACCATGGTAGCCATGAGAGTGATTGTGGCAGACACGGATGAAGAAGCAGAGTTTATTGCTAAAAGCGCCGTGCATTCTAAATACTATTTAGACCAGGGGAGGATTTCCCGACTGTTGCCTCCTGAAGAAGCATTAGCAGAAGTAACCTATCCTTATGAAGAACGGGAAATTGCAGCCTTAAAAGATACGTTTATCATTGGGTCCAAGGATACGGTGACTCGCAAACTCTGGTACCTAACCGATGAGTTGTCTATCGATGAATTCATGGCGGTATCTCCTATTTACGATTTTGAGAAACGAAAACGTTCTTATGAACTTTTAAAAGAAGCGGTGAAGTGGTTATAATATCTAAAGCTTTTTGCGAAAGGTTCTTTATTTATTATAAAAGGTGTTAAAATGGAAATAAAAAGTTTGGGAATCGAGGGCTAAAGATGATAAAACATATTCTACAGAAATTGACCATGAGAGAAGATTTAACTGCAGAAGAAGCCTATCAATTAATTGTTGCCATTAAAAATGATGAACTTAGTGATGTGCAGATTGCAGGGTTTCAAGTAGCCCTTTTAATGAAAGGCCCAACATTAACAGAAATCTCCGCCATTGCCCAGGCCATGAGGGACCATTGCATTAAAATTAATCCAAAGGTTAATGAAGAAATGATGGATACCTGTGGTACCGGGGGCGGATTGAGTACCTTTAATATTTCCACTTCTGTCGCTTTTGTGGCAGCAGCTGCTGGCATTCCCGTAGCTAAACATGGCAGTCGTTCCATCTCTAGCCTTTCCGGCAGCGCCGATGTATTGGAAGCGTTGAATGTAAGAATTAATTTAAGCCCAAAAGGGGTTGAGAAGCTCATTGAAGATGTGGGCATCGCTTTTCTTTATGCGCCCCTTTTTCATCCTGTCATGGGTAAAGTACTCCCTCCGGAAAAAGATTTAGGGATTAAGACTATTTTTTATACCATTATTGGGCCACTCATTAATCCTACCAGTGCTACAAAGCATGTGTTAGGAGTTTATAAACCAGAATTATTGGATACAGTGTCCCAGGTTGCCTTGTCATTAGGGTATAAGAGAGCCTTATTTGTTCATGGCGTAGATGGTTTAGATGAAATTTCTCTCCTGGGGAAAACGAAAATTAATGAATTAAATAACGGGGAAATTACCAGTTACGAAATTGCCCCTGAGGATTTTGGTTTTTCACGTTGTACTCTGGATGAGATTGCAACAGGTACGCCGGAAGAAAATGCAACAATGATTCGAGATGTTTTTTCTGGCAAGGACAAGGGGCCTCGCCGCCAGGCAGTGATTCTGAATGCGGCAGGTGCTTTAATGATTGGGGATAGAGCCGATACTTTCGCCGAGGGGATTCAGCTGGCAAGCGAATTGATTGACAATGGAGCAGCCCAACACAAATTAAATCAACTCATTACTGCTTCTAATGACTATAGTTTGGAGAAATAATATGAATCAAAATTATACAAAATGTACTACAGCACTATGGAAGCAATATCATTTTGGTATAACGCCTGTCATCCCGGACATTAAGTGTAAATCTCCAGGGGAAGGGGATCTTATGCTTGGCAGAGATCCTGTTGAAATCGCGAAGAGTTTGGCTGCGGCAGGTGCCCCTGTGATTTCTGTTGTGACGGAACGGGACCATTTTGGAGGATCCCCAGAACTTGTTCGCCAGATTGCACAGGCTACATCCCTTCCTATATTGCGCAAAGATTTCATTAAGACTCATGACCATTTGCTTGAAAGTAAAGAGATGGGCGCCAGTGGGATTTTGTTGATTTCTTCCATAGTTGAGAAAGAGCAGCTATATAAACTCATTGAAGAAGCCCTTGCATTGGATTTAGAACCATTAGTAGAAACCCACAGTGAGGAAGAAATTAGAGCCGTGAAGGATTTGAAATTGTCTTTCCTGGGTATTAACAACCGCAACATTATGGAATGGGAAATGGATGGAGGAACGGTTAACACCACTGAAAAGCTGGGAGATTTCGTACCTTCTGGTGCTTTCGTTTTGAGTGAAAGTTCCATTTCTTCCCCTGAGGATGTGCAACGAGCTAGATCAGCAGGTGCCCATGGGGTATTAGTAGGCACAGCCATCCTTAGGGCACAAGACCCCGTAGAGATGTATCATAAGTTAAGTGAACCCAGGGGGTAAGGTTGTGACACGTGTTAAAATATGTGGATTAATGAATCAAAGGGATATCAATCTATGTGTTCAAGCCGGAGTGCATATGCTGGGCTTCGTGGTTGATTACCCAGTTCCTGTACCCTGGAATCTGGAAGTTTCAAAAGCCAGAGCCCTTATGCAACAGGTTCCCCCTTTTGTTAGTACTTGTATGGTTACGGGAGGGTCTGTTGAAAAGGTCTTAGATTTGGCGGAAAAAACCCGTCCAAATGTGGTGCAGCTTCATTATAAGGAAACCCTTGAGGACGTTAAAGGAATAGCCCATGGGTTAACATTACGTGGGATTAAAACCATGAAGGCTTTACGCATTGGTCCTGATGGCAAATGTGATTTCGAAATCACCGATCCGATTCTGGCAGTCCGGGCTCTTTCAGAAACGGGAATCTCCGCTATTCTCGTAGATTCCTATACTGAATCCAGGCCTGGGGGGACAGGGGTGCTGGTGAACCTCACATCCTTTAAAATGATTCAAAAAGAGAGCTCACTACCCGTGGTCCTTGCAGGTGGGCTAAATCCTGGGAATGTTTTTTCTCTGGTTCATGAATTACATCCCTATGCCATTGATGTTTTGACTGGCGTGGAAGAGACATCAGACAAGAAAGATCCTAATAAAATTGCAGAATTTATGAAGAACGTTCAAGCTGCTTTGTAAAAAAGACGCATTTTGAATCAAACCATTGCCTTTCCTCGCCGACAATGATGTAAT
>CALNBV010000123.1 GCA_937874515.1 uncultured Paenibacillaceae bacterium
ATAATTGACAGAGTTGTAAAACGAGTACGTTTTTCATATGGATTTTTCTCTGTAAAATAAGCGTAAAGATGCAACAAGCACGCAAAAATAATATACGGTACAGCCCAATATAGCATAGAAAGAAAGTCTGGTTTTATATCCGGAATATATATCGTTGTTTTTAGCATAAAAAGGATCGGGATAAACGATACATAAGCTAAAATTTTTTCAATTTTAGGACTAAACTTTTCACTATATACAATTGAGTGCATTAGCACTCCCCAAGGGAAAAAATAAACTGAAATAAAGCCAGTTACAATCCTCACATAAATAAGAAAAGAGTTTAGTGAAGGAAAATTCATATTGTATTTATCCAATGAAGGGATAATTGTATCAACAATACTTCTCGTAAGCCCTGTTAATGCAGCACACATTAGAAGAAATACTCCCCATCGAATTGATTTTGCCTTTGGATCATAACGGTAAACAATAATTGCAAAAATGATACTAACAAAAAATAATAGAATCATACCCTCAACTCTTTAATAATTTCTAAAATATCTACTGGTTTTTTAGCAATATAATCAGGATTAGATTTTTCTAAAAATGGCTCTAAATCATATCCCCAGGTTACTGATATGATTTTTACATTCGTTTTTTGGCAAGCTTCAATGTCCCGATGTTCGTCACCAACAAAAATGATTTCTTCCTTATGTATTTTTACATTTTTTATAAAACTATTGATGGTAATATGTCTGCCAAACATACGATTGACAGTCAGAATATCATCGAAATACTCTATTTCGTTCAATCGTAAAAATTTTTGTATATTTTCTTTAGAATTTGAAGATATAAGTATGAGCTGTAATCCTGAATTTTTCAGTTCCTTTATAACACCTTTAATATCTTCATCTACTTTCAGATATGGAATAGATTCCTTGTACTTTTTTACAACATCCATCGTTATTAAAGGAACCTTTACCAAAGGTACATTCAATCTTTTAAAGCGATCCCTAACAGAAAGAGAGCGAATTAACTCGATATCATGTTCAGGAACCTTCTCATAATTGTATTTATCAGCAAATTCGTTAAATAAATCGAATACCAATCTTCCAGAATCTACAATTGTTCCATCAAAATCAAAAATAACTGTTTTCAGCATTTTTAAATACCCTTCCTCCCTATTCATGGGTTATGATTTTAGCCCTATCCCAAATTTTACATTTATAGTATCGTTAATATTAATCTACCATTCTATTATTCATAAATGAATAGTTTTTTAATAATAAATAAAGCCAGTACGAAATTCGCACTGGCTTTATCAATCTAGGTTTTTATTCTATTATTCGCCAAAGTTTGGTATAATCATGAAAAGCACTAAAACAAATGTTTCCATTAAAAATAAATCAAATTAAATAAAAAAAAAAATTCCCTGTACCCCCAGTTTTAATCGGCTTCTAGTTTGGCGACCGGAACCGACTAAAACTCCCCAGGAAAAACAGAGAATCTTTATTCATATAGTTAAAGTATATATGGATTTATTAATAAATATACCATATATATATTAACTTGTGAAGAAGAAACCTCTTTCTTTTTCCTATACCTTTTATTTGGGTGCAGGAAAAATGGGAGGTTTTTTATATGTCTACTAATACTAAGCCAAGAAAATTAAAAAGAGTAGTAATCAAAGAAGAATTAGTTGCTCTTACTGGAAAAGTTGATTATGCAATTGTTTTGCAGCAGTTTATCTATTGGTCTGAAAGAGTAAAAGATGTAGATCAATATCTCAAAGAGGAAATAAAACGGCAACGTCAATTTAGTGACGGAAGTATTGAATCACCTGCTGATATAAAAGAAAATCTTTCAAAAGGTTGGATTTATAAAACTAGTGAACAAATGAAGGAAGAATGCATGTTTGAAAAGTCTATTGCTACCATGGACAGGATTATTAAATTCTTAGTGGATAATAAGTGGTTAGATCGTAGAAATAACCCTAAATATAAGTGGGATAAAACTTATCAATATAGAGTTAATTTACTTCAAATACAACGGGATTTAATTAAAATTGGTTATGTTTTAGAAGGTTACAGCATAGGTTCTGTAGATTTAAATAAGAATGAGGAATCGAAACCTCAAAATGAGGAATCGAAACCTCAAAATGAGGAATCGAAACCTCAAAATGAGGAATTGAAACCTCAAAATGAGGAAGCAATACCAGAGATTACTACAGAAATTACTTCAGAGAATATTTCAGAAAAAAATGATGATGATGGTGATGATGATAATTTAAACAAACAAAATTTAATTTTTATCGAAGAATTAATTTTTGAAGGAAAAGAAATACATCAGCTTCCAAAAGAAGAAATTCAAGAAATAATAGATTCACTAGATGACGGAAAGTATACAATTCCTGCTATGATAAATACTTTTGATATAGTTGTACCAAATTGGGAGGCTGGAAAAGTTTCTTCAATTGGAAAGTATTTTATAAAAATATTAAAAAGAGAACAGAGAAGGTTTGAATATAATAATAAAAAAAGGAACGAACAAGGACCAAACACTAGACCACCAGGAGATTTTCCTTTTTACAATTGGCTAGAGGGTGAAAAATAGAGAGTTTGGTTGTTAAGGGGTTGAAGGGAATGGGAAATGTCATACATCCATTTGATAATACACCTAAGTTAAATATGGCCCTATCCCTTCCTGTAATGGTCCTGTATTTATACTGGATGATTTAATTAAGAGTTATTACCAGGCAAAACTACTAAACTAGCAAAACCTATTTAAGAGCGTTTAACAAGGGATTCTTTTTAAAGAGATTTCATTTGCTACCAAGGGGGAAAGATTCCTCCTGGGTTCCCTTCCCCTTCTGTGTAATTTTCCTGCGAAGTTAAAAAATTTTGTAACGAGTAGCGTTATGAATTATAAATCAATAAGGTTGGTGGTATTAAAAATGAAATATATCAATCACATTACGTTAAATTCTGGTCATATAAGAAAGACTTATTCTAGCGAAATAGAACAAGGATTTTATTTTAAACTAATGAGAATTTATAAAGATATTTTTAAAAAAGAAGGAACAGATATTATAGATGGATATATTGCAAAAGGAACAAATGAGCCAGGGAATGGTGTTCTTATTACCGTTTTCGGACCCGATGGGGTCCCGATCTTAACTACAGGAATCACAAAAAATGAAAATAATACTGTTTGGGATCTTTTACATACAACTAGCATGGCCCCCTTAAAAACAAGTGCTGCCTCCCCTCCAGAAGTACCTTTTATTGCAGATAGGTTGGAAATAGGAGCGATGATTCATATGGATGCTTTAAAGTGGACTGGTGACTTTACACGCTGTATGGGATGGATATGTCTTGATCCACAGGCAATAAGATAATTGCCTGTGGTATGGATCTGAAAGAGAAAAGAAAAACTTCCCTTTGATTTTCTTAAAGGGAAGTTCCTGGACCAATCTAATTATTGTTCCATCATATATTTATAAGACTAAAAAATAAAAAACATTCTTTTTGATTACATTGTTTTATTACCCTATTTTTGTGTATAATTAACCTACCTTTATGGATTTGAAAAAATCCTTTTCACAACTGCCCCTGGAGAAATCCGGGGGTTAATTTTTTATGTGAGTTTTTTTCGGACTAGATTAAACACAAAAAAAAGGACCGGTTCTCCCCGGTCCTTAAAAATCATATTCTAAATCTTCTTCGACAGTCCCTTTTACTTCTTGTGATGTAATTTTTAGCCCCTCTTGTAAAGTATCTACGGGTTCAAATTGTTCTTCCTCACATAGATCCCCTATTGGTTTATTACTAACAACAATATGGCTTGATTTAATTATTTTTTTAAGGTCTTTAATCTCATTTCCCATTTCAGTTTTAAAACTGCTCATTAACTCTATTAATTCTTTATTATTTTTTTGGTTTTGTATATCAGCTCGTACAAGGTTAATCATATATTCACGAAAAACACCTTCTTCAGCCTTTTTTTCTAAGTGTTCATACACTTCATCACTCATAGAACCTGTTCGTAGGCCGAATTGTTGTCGCTTTTCTTTCTTTTTAGTCTTAATCATATTTAACACCCCTTCAATAAAAGCCCATGAAGTAATTGTCACGGGCTTTTATTTGTGAGTTTTATTTTGATTTTGTTTTGTTTAGTGTATCATGACGGCTAAGGATCTCTAATCCATCCAAATTAAGTATACGGGCTTGTGGTAAAAAGATATGATT
>CALNBV010000124.1 GCA_937874515.1 uncultured Paenibacillaceae bacterium
CCGGGGAGCCTATCAATTATCCCTGCAATATGGCGTTGAGATGCCTATTACCCGGCAAATTTATGCTGTTCTATTTGAAAATAAGACGGCAAAAGATGCGGTTCGTGATTTAATGGGTCGGGTGCCTCGCCACGAAATGGAAGAAGTTGCTCTACAATATTTTAATAAGAAATGAAGCAATGAACCAATCCTTCCTTCCCTTCATATATTGTAATTGTATTAGTGAAAGGGAGGGAATGGTATTGTCAAAAATCCCGAAGAAATTCCTTGATAAATTACAGGGCAAAAATGTGGACACGTCTAAAATAGAATCCATTGCAAATTCAGTTACGAAGGATGACATTAATAACGAACAAAAACTTCGTCAATTAATCCGTCAGGTTGCCATGATTGCAAATGTCAAATTGACGCAAGACAAAGAAGATCAGATCATTGCCTATGTGAAAACGAACAACTTGCAAGGCGCGGATTTAAAAGCAATTAGTAAATTGTTGAAAAAGTAAGGGTTATTGAGAAAATAGGCGGTTTATCTTGTTCCTAATAAGGTATTTTCACATATTGTATAGTGGGTTCTCAAATATTGCTCTCCTGTATAATGAGGGATACAGAAAAAAAGAAGGATGATGCTTCCACGGCATTATCCTTCTTTATTTACTATTTGTCTTCGTCATCTGAATCATTTAATTCCATTAATGCTTGCAGAAGAGGAGAATTAAGAATGGTTATAATTTGCTGAAAATCAATGGATTGGATCATTTTCATAAAGGATTGACCGTTCTTATCCAGGGTGCCATTGGTGCTCAATCGCTTTTCTTTTCCATTTCCTTGCCACCGTTCATACATGCCAATTAAATTGGTTAAGGTGTCCATGGTTTGTTCCATTTGAATCATGGTTCCTCTCATCGAAGATGACCAATCTCTAATGCTATGAATGGAGGTGCGCAGTTCCTTTGGGTTCGCTTTGAAAATTAAATCCCCAATGTTTTTCTTTAGTGCCTTGGAATCAGAGATGATTTCCGGGGTTGGGGTTGATTTTTTTTCTCTCGTAGGGCCAGTGGCAGCGACAGCACGCTCTTTGCTAACCAAATTATTGCGCAGGGTTTTTCTTTTTCCACTTTTTTTGGCCATGAATAAGCCCCCTTTACATAATCCTACATTCCATCTTATGCGTACAGGAGTTGATAGGTTCGATATGGGGATTGTTGTGATATAATGTACAAAACGAATTTTGAGAGGGAATAGAGTCCATGCTTACTATGTTTTATGCTTTATCTGCAATAGGTCTAATGTTTGTTGCGAATTTTTCTGTTATTTTTTCCAAGAAAACAGAGAAGAAGTTCCTGCGGGTGATTCTATTAATTATCGCCGCAGCTAGCTTAGTTAGTGCATTTCTATTTATGTTGGCGGTTTTAGCCGCCTTTTAATGAGGAGTGAACCTATGCCGAAAGTAACCTTTCTTGCAAAGAACAAAAAAATAGAGGCAAAACAAGGGGAAACCATTTTACAGGTAGCAACAAAAGCCAGGGTATTTATTTCCCAACGCTGTGGGGGGAAAGCTTCCTGTGCCTTGTGTAAAGTCATGATTAAAAATCATAATGATGATCCACTTTTTCCCCCAGAAGAAAAAGAATTGCGGTTAATTTCCAATGAACAGCTAAACCAGGGAATTCGTTTAGCCTGTCAGGCAAGAATAAAAGGGAATGTGGAAATCGCACCGATGGAAAATAAGTTACAATCGATTGTACAAGCACAATTAGAGAAACAACAAAGGGAAAGTGAGTTATAACCAACATGAAGAAAAACCTGTTCTTCCTCTTACTATTTATTCCTCTGCTATCCGGCTGTCTTTACCCAAAGGAACGATTGGCAGAAAATACAACACCACCTGTCCAACAAATTCAACAGGTTCAGGAAGCGGTGAAGAAGTTTCAAGAGAAAACAGGGGTGTTGCCTCTCCTAAACAGGGATGCCTCTACTCCCATCTACGAGAAATACCCCATTGATTTCCAAAAATTAGTTCCGGGTTATTTATCTACTATTCCTGGAGCCGCCTTTGAAGCCGGTGGGAATTATATGTTTGTATTCATTAATCCTGAAGAAAAACTGGAAGTTCGCCTTGCAGATCTAGTGGTTTCCCAAAAGATCCAAAGCCTGCAACAGGATGTTCAACTTTATTACACTCGCAATAAATCCTATCCCTTTGGGGAAAAAATTGTAGATGGATATTATTTGTTAGACTTTAAGGCCTTTAATCAAGAGGATGAGACGGTAACCAGTCAGTATAGCCAGCAACATTTGAACATCATTATCTCCGAAAAAGGCATTGTAGGGGTTGATTATGCCCCGGATATTCAAATGGCTGTGCAAAAACTTAGTACCCCACCAGGACCTATTGAAGATTTAAGAACCTATTTAGCGGTGGATTCTCCTGTTGTTCCCATCAAATCTTTCCCTTATCTTTTAATTAATGGGGAACCTCATTTGATGAAGGTTTACAACTAAAAAAAAGAACACAAAGAAAATAGAATATTACTAATGGGTCTATCATAGTTTTTAGTAAAGGACAAAGGTGGACCCAAAAAAGAGCAATGGTCTGCCTGGACTGTTGCTCTTTTTTGGCTACAATAGGTCTATTTTTACTTCGACGCCCATATGATGAATAGTGTCCTTATATATCGTACAAGAATCTATAAAGATGATTTAAGGAGGTATTAAATTGGAACGGGTAGATATTTTTAAAGACATTGCGGAACGGACGGGTGGGGATATTTATATTGGCGTCGTAGGTCCAGTCCGTACGGGGAAGTCCACCTTTATTAAACGGTTTATGGAATCTGTTGTTATCCCCAATATTCCAAGTGAATTAGAAAGGGTTCGGGCAACAGATGAATTGCCACAAAGTGCTGCTGGGAAAATCATTATGACCACCGAACCAAAATTCGTTCCAAATAATGCTGTGGAAATTAACGTATCGGATGGACTTGAAATTAATGTTCGTCTCGTGGATTGTGTAGGGTATGCCGTAGATGGGGCGAGAGGATACGAGGATGAAAATGGACCTCGGATGATTACAACGCCCTGGTACGAAGAACCTGTGCCCTTTGAAGAGGCGGCAGAATTAGGAACCCGAAAAGTCATTAAAGAACACTCTACCCTTGGGGTCGTCATTACAACAGATGGTACCATTACAGACATTCCTCGTAGGGAATATATTGAGGCTGAAGAAAAGGTTATTAACGAATTAAAAGAGGTTGGCAAACCTTTTGTTGTGGTGATCAATTCCCAACAACCCAATCATCCAGACACCATGTCCCTTCGAGGAGAATTAGAAGAGAAATATGACGTTCCAGTATTAGCTCTTAGTGCGGATACCATGGGTGAAAGGGAAGGATTGGATGTATTAAGGGAAGTTCTCTTTGAATTCCCTGTCCACGAAGTGAATGTCAATCTTCCATCCTGGGTGATGGTCCTTCATGATTCCCATTGGTTACGGGAGAACTTCGAGGAAGCGGTCCAGGATACAGTGAAGGATATCCGCCGCTTACGGGATGTAGACCGGGTGGTGGGATTCTTTACAGAATATGAGTTTATTGAAAGAGCATCCCTTGCTGATATGAATATGGGGCAAGGGGTTGCCGAAATTGACTTATATGCCAATGAAGAATTATATGACCAAATCTTGATGGAAGTCGTTGGGGTGGAGATCCGAGGAAAAGACCATCTCCTTCAATTGATGCAAGAGTTCTCTATGGCAAAGAGGGAGTATGATAAGATCTCTGGTGCCTTATCAATGGTACGGCAAACCGGCTATGGCATTGCGCCACCTTCCCTTGAGGAAATGAAATTAGATGAGCCAGAAATTATCCGCCATGGTTCACGCTTTGGTGTCCGATTACGGGCAACAGCGCCTTCGATTCACATGATTCGCGTTGATGTAGAATCCGAATTCGCCCCCATTATCGGTACAGAAAAGCAAAGTGAGGAATTAGTCAGATACCTGATGCAGGATTTTGAAGAGAATCCATTAAGCATTTGGAATTCAGATATATTTGGCAGATCTTTGAATTCTATTGTAAATGAAGGAATTTCTGCGAAATTATCCATGATGCCCGATAACGCACGGTATAAATTACAGGAAACCCTGGGTCGCATCATTAATGAAGGTTCAGGGGGATTAATCGCTATTATTCTGTAAAATATGAAATATATTAACAACCCTATCCCATTAGATAGGGTTTTTTTCTCATTTAATGGCATATAATTCTTGAAAATTTCTTGAATTACGGGAATTTCTATATTAAGATTAGCAGTACGGATGTTAGAAAATCTAGGAAATATGTATAATTATCTTGCAAAATGTGAAAAACGTATAACAAGATATCATACCTTCGGGAGGAGGTGAAAGGTATGAATAAATCTGATTTAATCACACGTGTATCAGAAGTTGCTGATCTTTCCAAGAAAGATGCAACCAAAGCAGTGGAAGCTGTGTTTGATGCGATTACAGAAGCTCTACAAGCTGGTGATAAAGTGCAATTAATCGGCTTTGGAAACTTTGAAGTTCGCGAACGTGCAGCTCGTAAAGGACGCAATCCTCAAACGGGTGAAGAAATTGAGATCGCTGCAAGTAAAGTTCCTGCCTTCAAGCCAGGAAAGGCTCTGAAGGAAGGTCTCCAATAGGGCGGTACATATCGCCAGGGACATAGGATAGAAAAGAGCCGTACCAAATTGGTACGGCTCTTTCTCTGTCCATTTTGGGTATGATAAAATTAATCGATGAAAAGCAATTGGAGGTTTTACCTAATGAATATAGATCATGAAAAAATACAACAAGCTGTGCGCATGATTTTAGAAGCTGTGGGTGAGAATCCGGACCGAGAAGGCCTGGTGGATACACCTGCCCGTGTGGCACGCATGTATGAAGAAATCTTCAGCGGATTGGATACGGATCCGAAAGAATATTTTTCAGCCATTTTCAGCGAACAACACGAAGAACTAGTCCTTGTGAAAGACATTCCCTTTTATTCTACCTGTGAACATCATCTGGTTCCTTTTTACGGGTATGCCCATGTAGCTTACATTCCTAAACACGGGAAAGTGGTGGGGTTATCTAAATTAGCCCGTGCTGTGGAAGCTGTCGCGAAACGCCCACAATTACAGGAGAGGATTACCTCAACAGTTGCCAATAGCATCGTGGAATCTTTAGCACCTTATGGCGTAGTTGTGGTCGTGGAAGCAGAACATCTCTGTATGACCATGAGAGGCGTGAAAAAACCAGGGGCAAAAACAGTCACATCTGCGGTTCGCGGTGTATTTGAAAAAGACGCTGCGGCCAGGGCAGAAGTTTTTAGTTTAATTAAAGGGTAATAAGAAAAGGATATATTGACACCTTTCATCTTTTGGGAGATAGTAATTTGTGGAGATTGAACGGACCTAAAGGGAGGATGGATTAAATGAATCGAACTTCTAGCGATTTTATCATTATTAAAGCATTGGAAAGTGGCGTCAATGTGATTGGATTAACCCGTGGGGAATCCACCAAGTTTCACCATTCGGAAAAACTTGACAAGGGAGAAATTATGATTGCCCAGTTTACAGAACACACATCTGCAATTAAAGTAAGAGGAAAAGCGATTATTCAAACCAGCAATGGTACCATGGATACACTCATCGAAGACTAAACAAATAGGGGTATTATTGGTATCTTGACAACTTGTGAATGTGGTATACTTAAATGTATGGGTTTTTTGAGCTTTAAATAAGTGTGGGGAAAGTCAGATGGGGGAAAAAAGAAAATGAAACTTGTTAAAGGCCATTTACAGGAAGATATTTCGGCTATTTTTCAACAGGTCATGGACCAGGTGAACCATGAAGTTCTAACCCGATATGTAGAAAACCCGCCTATTTCCTTTCTGAGAATGAAATTGCTTTATTTATTTTTAACCCAGTTGGGATTGGCGAAATCAATGATTCATCGTTATACTGTTACAAGCTCCCTGGTGCAATTAGCCCTGGATAGCCATGAAAGCATTGGACAGGGAAAAGATGAAACCCTTCATGCTATTAGAACGCGCCAGTTGACAGTTCTTGCCGGGGACTTTTTTAGCAGTAAATATTACTACTTATTAGCCCGTTCAGGAGATGTTCGGGGTATACGCCAATTGGCGAAAGGAATTGAAAAAATTAACGAGTATAAAATGAAATTATACCGTGAAAAGAAGATGGATGCTGAAGATTATTTGCAACGCAAAACAGAAATTGAAGCCCAAATCCTTCTCTCCTTTGTAGAGGAAATGGCTTGCGATAAGAAAGAAATATGGCGTACTTTTATTTATCAAATGATTCTTATTGAACAATTAGTTCATGATTATGAAGCCTGCCGCTGGAATCACAATCCTGGCCAATACTTTGACATGTTAAGCCTGGAAAACGGGGCGTTTAATAGCTATCGCTTGTTAGTAAACAGAATTCATCAAGCTGTTTTTCAAGGTCGGAAATTATTAAATGCTTTGTCAGATACGACAGTGTATGAAGATTTGAAACAGATGATCGATGAATTTGTAGCGAAATTGGACAACCAGAATGCGCTAGCGGAGGAGTTGTAAGGGATGAGTAAGCAATTAGGTGGGGAGGAAAAAGCCCAATTTGTTCATTCGGTTTTTGAATCCATTGCCAGAGAATATGACCGGATGAATTCAGTCATTAGTTTTGGTCGCCATGTGGCATGGCGCGAATATACAAATAAACGGATGGGTGTAAAACCTGGGGAAAAAGCCATCGACATTTGTTGTGGTACCTGTGATTGGACCATGAGTCTGGCTAAAGCTGTTGGTGCAAAAGGGGAAGTTGTGGGCCTGGATTTTAGCCAAAATATGCTCGATGTGGGACAAAAGAAAATTGATGCAGAAGGTCTGAAACAGATTGGATTGGTGAACGGTGATGCTATGAAGATTCCCTTTCCAGATAACACCTTCGATTATGCAACCATTGGTTTTGCCTTAAGAAATGTTCCTGATTTGAAACAGGTGTTAAAAGAAATGGCAAGGGTCGTTAAACCTGGAGGGCAAGTGGTTTCCCTAGAGGTAAGCAAACCACCTTTTATCCCATATCGAAAATTATTTTTCTTTTATTTCTATAATATTCTTCCAATTATTGCCCGATTTGTTGTTGATAAATATGAAGAGTATAGCTGGTTGCCGGCATCGTTAACAAACTTTCCAGACAGTAAACAGTTGGCGCAAATATTTGCAGAAGTGGGTCTGGAACAAGTTGAAACAAAGCTGTTTGTGGGAGGAGTTTCCGCTCTTCACATTGGATACAAGAAATAGGTGGATTGTCGAATGAAAAAGCTAAAGATTATTCTTGAAATGATAAAATTTGAACATACTATCTTTGCATTGCCTTTTGCATTTATTGGGGCGGTCATTGGCAGTTTTGTGGTAAATCATGATTGGCCAACCTGGTGGCAAATCTTATGGATTACCTTAGCTATGGCTGGTGCACGGAATGCTGCCATGGCCTTCAGTTGAAAA
>CALNBV010000125.1 GCA_937874515.1 uncultured Paenibacillaceae bacterium
ATGGGTTGGATGGATGAATATCCCCAACAAAAGGCGATTTCAGAATAAATGAAAGAAGGGATCAACATGGGTATCCAGTATCGTACTAAATTGGAAGAAGAGTTAGGTTTGGATCAACCGTCAAAAGAACAATGGTTTGATCCTGTTCCCCGCCACTTTCGCGCCAGTGAGAAAGATTCTACTACCCTTCTTGTGAGCGGGTTAACCATGGCTCACGATTATCTCATTGAAGGGGCTTTAAAGGGATTAGGGTATCAGGTGAAACATATGGATTGTCCGGACATGGAATCCCTTCGTTTCGGCAAGGAGTATGGCAATCGGGGCCAATGTAATCCTACCTATTTCACCGTAGGGAATTTAATTAAATATTTAACCCACCTGCGGGATGTGGAAGGGAAGTCAAAAGAAGAAATTGTAAGCAAGTACTTGTTCGTCACTAGCGGATCTTGTGGCCCTTGCCGTTTTGGGACCTATGTTACCGAGTATCGCAAAGCCCTGCGGGATGCAGGGTTTGATGGATTCCGGGTGCTTCTTTTCCAACAGCAAAGCGGGATTAAACAGGCGACAGGAGAAGAATCAGCCCTGAAGTTGGATACTTCTTTCTTCATTTCTTTAGTAAAAGCATTGTTAATTGGTGATATTCTCAATGCCCTGGGATATCGCATCCGCCCCTATGAGTTGGAACCAGGGGCAACAGATGCAGCTATGGAGCGGTGTAAGCAGGAGATTTACCAGGCGTTCCAGAAGAGAAAGGGATTAGGATCAGCCTTGCGGCGCTGCCGCAAGGAATTGGAAAAGGTCAAAGTGGATCGAACCCTTGTGAAGCCCAAGGTAAGTATTATCGGTGAATTCTGGGCCATGACCACAGAAGGAGACGGAAATTACCAGTTGCAAAGCTTCCTGGAAAAAGAGGGAGCCGAGGTGGAAGTCCAATCGGTGACAGCCTGGATTCTTTATCTACTCTGGGAAGGCCGTTATGACACCTTGAAACGGGTAAATTTAAGGAAAGAAGATGGCGGGCGGTATGGCTTAGAGGGGAAAAATCCATCCAAAAAATTAGCTTTATTGTGGACAGCCAATAAAGTACTGCGTTTGTTGTTCCAGTATTATGCTAAAGTGATGGGGCTAAAGGATTATCATTTGCCAGATATGGACGAAATGGCCCAAGCAGCCCAGGAGCATTATGATAACCAGCTTCGGGGTGGGGAAGGCCACATGGAAGTTGGGAAATTAATATTAAACGTGGTGAAAAAGAAGGTAAATATGACAGTCTCCGTGAAACCCTTTGGATGTATGCCATCCTCCGGGGTGTCAGACGGGATTCAGTCCCTTATTACGGAGAAGTATCCTGATGCCATTTTCCTTCCCATTGAAACCACAGGGGATGGAGCTGTCAATGTGTACAGCCGCATTCAAATGGCTTTGTTTAAAGCAAAACAAGTCGCCCAAAAGGAATTTAGTGAAGCACTAGATGAAAAAGGATATACCCTAAGCCAATTGCAAGGGAATAGGGATCACTATCCCATTCTCACCCATCCTTTAAAAACAGCAAAACATAAGGTT
The DNA here is from genome assembly GCA_937874515.1 of uncultured Paenibacillaceae bacterium. Lineage (GTDB taxonomy): Bacteria > Bacillota > Bacilli > Aneurinibacillales > Aneurinibacillaceae > CALNBV01. The sequence continues at coordinate 1,564 of CALNBV010000125.1, forward strand.
GCCTCCACCGCAGCCAATGTGGTGTATGATTTGCCTACGACTACGAAATCACAGTCCTATTCTTCCTATGGACAAGAGCATGAAGTAAACGAAGCATAACCTTACTAACCGGCATCTACAACTATGTACATGCCGGTTCATTCTTTTCAAGAGTGGAAAAAAAGGCTATGATAAGAAGCATATTAAACAATGTAAGGTGGAGTTGCAATGAAACGCGCGCGACTGATTTATAATCCGACTGCTGGACGTGAGGAAGTTCGTAAACGGATTCCGGAAATATTAGATATCTTAGAAAGTGCCGGGTTCGAAACTTCTTGCCATGGGACAAAAGGGCCAGGAGATGCCATGCGGGCTGCGCGCAAAGCGGTAGACAGTCGATTTGATTTAGTAATTGCTGCTGGCGGAGATGGAACCGTTTCCGAAGTCATCAACGGCCTGGCTGAACAGCCCTATCGTCCCGCTTTGGGAATTATACCCGCAGGAACGACCAACGATTTCGCCCGGGCCATTGGTCTGCCTCGTTCCATTTTGAAGGCGACGGAAGTCATTGCTAAAGGGAAAGCAACACCCATAGATATTGGAAAAATTAATGATAAATATTTTATAAATATTGCTGGTGGGGGGGTATTAACCACCCTTACCTATGAAGTGCCTAGTAAGCTGAAAACCTTGCTAGGTCAAATGGCTTACTATATGAAAGGGTTGGAAAAACTCCCTTCCCTGACACCAATCCAGATGAAGATTCAGGCGGATCATTATGTGATTGAAGATGAAATCATGATGTTCCTCATTGCCAACAGCAACTCTGTAGGGGGCTTTGAAAAGATTGCCCCCAATGCCCGTTTAAATGACGGGATGTTTGATATCCTGATTATTAAAAAGATGTCTCTTCCTGAGTTTATTCGGGTGGCGACCATGGCCTTAAAAGGGGAACATATTCATGATCCTGGTGTCATTTATTTTCAAACGAAAACACTCAAGGCAACCTCTCCAGAAAAAGTAGTTTTAAATTTAGATGGTGAAATCGGGGGGAAATGCCCCTGTACTTTTACCACACTGCCAAGGCATATTCGGTTAATTCTTTAATTTTTAGAAGAAGGTAAAAAGGTGAACTAATGGCACATAAACAGAAGTCAATCAAGAGTAGCGGTCCTGTGGAAAAAAATGAGGAGTTTGAAATCGAAATAGAGGATCTTACCCACGAAGGAAATGGTGTGGGAAAGCTTGACGGATATACATTTTTTATTCCTGGTGTCCTACCTGGGGAGCGGGTTCGGGCAAAAGCGGTCAAGTTGAAAAAACAGTACGGGTTTGCCCGTCTTCTGGAAATCATCACCCCATCAGAAGAACGGGTAGACCCAATTTGTCCTGTTTTTAAACGGTGTGGCGGATGTACTCTGCAACATACCACTTATGAGTCTCAATTAGCATTTAAACACCGTATGGTAGAAGAAAACGTGCGCCGCATTGGCAAAATTGAAGGGGTTCCCATCCATCCTACGATCGGAATGATCAAACCCTGGCGCTATCGCAATAAATCCCAGGTTCCCTTTGGAGAAGAAGAGGGAGGATTAATCGGGGGCTTCTATGCTATGCGGACCCATGAAATCATCGATATAGAAGAGTGTCTCATCCAGCATGAAACCAGTGACCTCATCGTGAAAAAAGTAAAAGAGATTGGGAAGAAACACGGAATTACGGCCTATCGGGAGGAAGACCATAAAGGCTTGCTGCGCCATGTAGTGAGCAAAGTGGGTTTTGCTACAGGCGAAGTCATGGTGGTTCTTGTGACCAATGGTAAAATAATTCCTAATGAGTGGGCCTTTATCCAAGAGTTGTCCCAAACCATCCCAGGCATTAAAAGCATTGTGCAAAACGTTAATACGAAGCGGACCAACGTCATCTTTGGGGATAAAACCAAGGTGTTATGGGGCGAAGCCTATATTTATGACACCATTGGCCGCATTAAATTCGCTATTTCTGCTCGCTCTTTCTATCAGGTGAATCCAGTGCAAACAGAGCGGTTGTATTCCAAAGCCCTGGAGTATGCCAATCTCACAGGGAAGGAAAATGTCATTGATGCTTATTGTGGTATAGGCACCATTTCTCTGTTCCTGGCTCAAAAAGCAAAGCATGTGTACGGGGTAGAAGTTGTGCCAGATGCCATTGAAGATGCTAATCGGAATGCCGCATTAAACGGCATGGAAAATGTGACTTTTGCTGTAGGGGAAGCGGAAAAGGTTATTCCCCAGTGGTACAAAGAAGGCCATCAGGCCGATGTGATTGTGGTGGATCCACCACGTAAAGGCTGCGATGATGCCTTATTGCAAACTATGATAGAAATGAAACCGGAGCGGATTGTGTATGTATCCTGTAATCCTTCTACCCTAGCAAGGGATTTGCGGGTGTTAGAGGATGGGGGCTATCGGACAGTGGAAGTGCAGCCGGTGGATATGTTTCCTCATACGACGCACGTGGAGTGTGTGGCGTGGATGGAGAGGGTGGAGAAATAGGACTACTCAAAACAATGATAAATAAAGGGTTTCCTGACATTGCATTTTTCGTTTGACTATTTTTACGAAGATGCTGATGCCCGGGAAACCCTTATTTTTATTCTAGTTACCCTATTTAATGAAATTAATGAAATATCTTGTTAAAAGTGCGCAATTTTGGATATAACATAGATAATTGATATATAACATGGTTGGTGTTATATTATAAATGAAAATGTTGTATTAAAGAGGTGGTACCATTGATAAATGCTCTTTTAGCATATTTAAAAGAAAATATTGATGATAAAGTAAGTATTAATGTTTTAGATGGAAAGGATCGCTTCCCTTTAATTATATTGGAGCTTTATGATTTATATCAGATGAAAATCCTTGATGAAACTTGTTTATTAATCGGAATTATTAATAAAGCACCTGGATTAGATGAAATAAAAAAACACATAAAGTTACTACGAAAAAATTATGATGGTCCTATAGTACTCTCGTTCAAGTCAATAACTTCGTTTAGAAGAAAGAGTTTAATTGGGAATAGAATTCCATTTGTGGTAAGTGATGGCCAAATGTACTTACCGTTTTTAGGATTGGATTTAAAGAGGATTGCAAAAGAACATATTGAGCCTATTGAGAAATTCACCAACTCAACTCAATTAACTTATTTATACTTTTTATATAATAAAAATTTGCAAATTCATGGGAAAGACTTGGCAAAGAAAATAAACGTTTCTCATATGACAGCTTCTAGAGCTTTAAATGAATTATATATGCTGAATTTATTGACTTATGATACTGGTGGGGAAAACGGAAGAACTAAAATATATAAAAGAATCGATGATCCAGAATTTTACTTCCGTGGTAAAGAATATATAAGAAATCCATTAAGCCAAACTGTCTACGTTGAAGAAGTTACAGTAGATTGTTTAGTAGCTGGATTAGAGGCACTCTCCATGATATCAATGATTAATCCACCAAAAAGGCCAGTAAGAGCTACCTCTAAACAAAATGTTAAAGCAATAAATAAACATATTGTTAAAAATAGAGATAGGATTGCCGATCAAAATTTTGTAGAATTACAGATATGGAACTATGATCCAAAAATATTAAGCGAAAATAATTATGTGGATATCGTTTCTTTAGCACTATCTGTAAGCGATTTTAACGATGAAAGAATAGATCAGGCAATAGAGGAAAGGTTAAAAGGTGAGCTATGGTATACGGAATAGAAAAATTTAAAGAGTATTTTGGGGATTATACAGGTCAATACGTTTTTATAGGTGGAACAGCTTGCAGTATTTTATTGGATGAAATTGGCTCAACCTTCAGGGCAACAAAGGACTTAGATATGGTATTAATAATTGAAGCCATAGATGAATCTTTTGGTGCTACATTTTGGGAATTTATCGAAGATGGTGGTTATGAACATAAACAAAAAAGTACTGGGGATGAGCAGTTCTATCGTTTTTCAAAGCCTCGAGAAGTTGGTTTTCCAGCAATGATTGAATTATTTAGTCGTAAACCGGATAAGATAAAACTACAATTTGATTCCGTACTAACTCCTATACATCTTAGTGATAGCGTAGCAAGTTTGTCAGCAGTATTACTTAATGATGCATACTATGAACTGCTTCTAAATGGGAAAACTATCATCGATGGATATTCTGTTTTGGAAATTGAATATATTTTGTTATTTAAAATAAAAGCTTGGATGGATCTTTTTGAACGAAAAGAAGCGGGAAATCAAATCGTTTCTAGGGACATTAACAAGCATAAGAATGATATTTTCCGGCTATTAGTTAATGTATCACCTTCAAGCACAATTCAAATTAGTAATGAAATTCATGAAGATGTAAAACGGTTTATTGACAGAATTTCCAACGAAAAAGTAGATTTGAAAAATCTCGGAATTAGAACGGCTAGTTTCGTAGAATTGCTTGACAGAATAAGAAAGCTTTATAAATAGAAAAGCACTCGACTACAGGGTGTCTTTTTTTATGCCAAAGAAGCATGTTGTTGATGCAAATATAACTTCAAAGCTAGAAAACCTAACGCTTCATGAAGTAATGAAAATTGTTTTTTTAGAGGCTGAAAATGGCACAATGCATGCAGCTAAACTTGCTGATGAAATATATAATCGTAGGCTTTATTTACAGAAAAACTGTAAAAAATCACAATATACCCAAATTAGAGCTAGATGTGGGCATTACCCAGAATTGTTTGAGGCTTTACCAGGTAACTATATAAAATTAAAGGAGGTTTAAATAATGACTGGTGAAACACTATGGAATACCATTATCGCAAGACTATCATCTGTGGATGAAGAGCTACAAACCACGACCGGCCTTTGGTTCAGAGCATCATCAAATGATGGAAGATTGTATGTTGACAAGGCTACTGAGCATACACTTTCTAGTAATCTATCTATGCAAAGGTCAATATCAAAGAAAGATTTCTTATATGTACAGTCGTATTATGAGCGGTGGACTAATGGAGAAACTGGCATAAGACATGAGGTTAGTAGGAAATCAAGAAACACTGCTTATATTTTTGCCTTGATAGAAAGATTTATTAATGGTTAGAAGGTGAGAAGTTGCAAATTAGAAAGGAAATCAAAATTCAAGATATACAAAAAGCTATTACAGGGAATGGCTGGGCCTTTGGTAATGAAATATTATATGAAATGTGCCGCAAGAACCCTAAACATAAAAATTCGGATGTTGTTGTAGGAAAAGTATGGCTTATTGGGAGATCATATGCAGCGGCCATAGAAAGACGGAAAAATGCTAGTGAGATAAATTCAGGAGATGATTTCTATTTTAATGTGGTCGCACCAAAGTTTTTGCAGATAGGCGAAGAATTAGATAATCGTATTGACGACCTTAAGAAATGCGATTCCATTACTAAGGATAATTTAAACATTGCACGAAGAAAAAAGGAAGATAAGCTCAATGAATTTGACATTGATGCCCGTGCACAAAATATGAAAATCTGCGTTGATTACGTATTTGAGTATTTTAACAACTATTTGAATATTACGGAAGCTGAGGAAAAAACAGTACTTCATAATGAAAAGCTGGAGAAGTATCGTAAGCAGCTTATGGAGTATGATCCTGAAGTTAGGGAATGGGTTGTTGGTAATTATAATGAATATGGGAAGCAAATCCATAAATACATTGGAAACATTTTGAAGGAAAATGAGTTCTTCTTTCTGTATAATACTGAAAGTGAATTTAGAAATGCTTCATATGATTGCTACTCACAGCTCATTAAAAGGTTACCGTTTCTTAAGGACCAAACAGAGATGCTTTTTCTTTTTATAAAAGACTATCATAGGGTAGAAAGCGAGCAAAGGTTTAATTTTGGAATACCGTCAATAACAGAAGAAATAACTGATTGGATCGATAAAACCTGGCCAAAGTATCAGGTTAATCTTCTTGCCTTTGCCTATAGTTGGATAAATAGTTTTTATGACAACGAGGATGTTTGGCCATCATCACATAGAAAGAAGAGTCAATAAACTTGGAGGAAGTACGATTACGATTATAAGCAGAAAAGTAACCTCTTTAACCTTGATTCACTATATAGAAAGATGCCGAAAAAATCCTTCACAAAAGGAAGAAAGCAAGAATTTGAAATACTCTTAATGTACTATTGGCTTCATGACATGGAAGGCGATAATGATTATTGGCAGGAGTATTTAGAAGCAGTTTTGCCAGCTTTAAAAAAGGAATAGCATAGGGGTGTTCCGATTTGCAAATACAAAAGGTAAGGATTGTATCCAATAATATTTGCTATGGCCCGGAACCGTTACCTGAAGATGAAGTTGAACAGCACTTGACTATATCTGCAAGTGGTAGGGTATGGTTTACAGCATATAAGTATGCTGATGGGTTTGGTAAATATGAGATTTGCAGGAGACAACAGTTTGCTATGCTACCGATATAGGATCGTGGGAGATGACCATTACTGATACGGAAGATAAAGAGTTTACTTCCAAAGGCTCATTGTGTGGTGAAGTGACGATTGGAGATATTGATTTAACTTATTATTTACGCAAATAAATTCCAGTCGATAACTTGTTTGTTTTTGAAGATATCTTCATGGAGCCAGATGAGGGTTAAATAATTATAGGTAAGGGGTGAAGTTTTGTTCTTATCAAAATTTAAATTAAAAGATAGTGAACCGTGCCCGTGCGGTAGCAATAAAAGTTTTCAAGAATGTTGTAAGGGAAAAGAACCACGAATAATAAAACCTTCTAAAAAACCAGCAGAAGTTCAGATAATGGAAAAAATGAGAGCTTCTATGAAGAAGTGTTGTGTGCATCCGGATCAAGAAAAATGCAAAGGACCAATCAAAGGAGCCCATGCATTACAGAATAACAAGATCATTTCTTTATTAGCTGGTTCGGAACGTCACGTATATATGTTAAACACAAAAAAGCAACCTCTCCTTATTCCTTTAGATAATGGTGAAGTAGTACCTATGGTGGAATTGAGTAAAGAAAGCGCTAATGATGCAACTACAGAAACTTGTTTTTGTGATTATCACGATAATATAGCGTTTGCTGTTATAGAAAAAGGTGCCCCAGATTTTGATGAAACAAGTGAAGCAATGAAATTTGTTTATGCATATAAAGCTTTTATTTTTGAATATTACAAGCAGAGAATAGCATTTGGTATATTTCAAAGTAACTTTAGAGAAAATCCAATGGCTTTTCAATCTCCAGAAATGATAGGTATGTACAGAATGTTGCAGCTTAAGATGCAGGAATTCGAACCTGTAAAACAACATTTCGATTTACAAATAATTGGAAACACATTTGAAGGAGTTTCAACTTGTGCAATTAGGATTCCAGAACAAATAAAGTTTGCGGGCTATGCGTATATTGCTCCTGACTACGATATGCATGGTAAAGGAATTAAACATACAATAAAAGGGATTATGCATAGAATTGCAATTACTATTTTTCCAGAGGCGACGCAGTCGTGGCTACTATTAAGTTGTCTTGAATCGGAAAAGTATATTTATGAGAAATTGTTTTATCAACTTGAAACAGCTTCTATAGATAAACTTAAATTTTATATAAATATGGTTTTACCGCTATATTCCGAGAATATGGTACTTAGTCCTTTGTTATGGAAAGCCTGGGATGAAGAAACACAGATGGCTTATACATATTATGCTAATCTCCATGGTCCAGAAGCAATGCGAATGGGGATGGGTATCGGATTTGGATTAAAGAATGCTACAAGAGACAAATCTGGTAAAGTATATGAACAAGCACCAAAAATCAATTTGTTTTTATAAGGTGTAGGTTTATTTTTCGAATATAATCAGGAGAAACCTTAACATATTTTCAAAGAAAGGGATGGAGGAATTCATGGGGTATAAGCGCTATGTTAAAGATAAAGTTCGAAGATTGCTTTATGCAAATTCTGGAAATGTATGTGCCATGTATGGCTGCAGCAATCCTCTTGTTTATGCGAATACAGCGAGCATAAATGAAATATGCCACATTGAAGCAATAAATGAGGAGGGTGCTAGATATAATCCACATCTGACAGAAGATTATGTTAACTCTTATGAAAATCTAGTTTTACTTTGTCCTACCTGCCATAACATTATTGATAATAAACAGAATGAAAATTTTTATACCGTACCCTACCCTACCCTACCTTAAACAAATGAAACAATTTCATGAACAGCAAGTGCAAGAAGTGTTGATGAAGAAAGCCGCAATAGATCCTCCTATATACAAAGAAGGTTATGATGTTAGAAGGATTGTAGATACATATAATGGTCTGTATGAAAAAAAGCTGGACAAAAAGTATGTATATAAAGTAGTAAACCTTATCCTTTCGATGAAAATTTCTATTAGGTCTGTCGTTTATGTAATGGCTATATTATGTAGCGAAGATGAATCAGACCAAGTCGATGTGCATCGGTTAAATGAGGTGGTTAATTTAGATTTGTACACATATGCAGAAATACTACAGTTACTAGAAAAGCAAAAAGTAATTAAAGAAATAAATTACACAAATCCTTTGGATGGATATGAAACAGCAGATGGTGATTGGCATTTTGTCCAAAATGATTATTTGTTTAAGACCACTAAAGGCACTTGGTATTTAAAGAAGACAGGAAGACTTTTTACAGTTATATGTGATATGTTTGAGAGCAGGCAAGATTTTTATGATTTTGTGGTTAATCGAAATCTTGAAATGCTAAGAAAGATTATATAACTATGATATGTTCCCGCCTACCGATAGTGCAAAAAGTGCCATGGATATGTTTCCGAGAACGGACATATCCAAATGACATTCATTCTGTCCTCTCGAGCCATGTGGAGACGGGAACATATCATAGTTATATAATCT
>CALNBV010000126.1 GCA_937874515.1 uncultured Paenibacillaceae bacterium
CCTTTGGGCATTGCTCTTTTTCTTGCTGGCCTGGGCCTTTTTTCGCATAAAGGATAAACGATTGTTCTTTATTCCCTGGATAGCAGTTCTTATCCATATCACTAGTGATTTATTTAATGCCTGGGGAACGGGGTTTTTAGAACCATTTTCACAGGCGAGAATTACCTTTGGCACCATTCCCATTGTAAATCTGGTATTCTGGGTGGTGATTCTTGCAGCGTTTATTATTGCTAAAAGAAAGACAATCTCATCTTATAAGGTGTATCGGATTGCCTGGCTTGTCATGGCAATCCATGTGGTTGCACAGTCTTTGTATGGCTACTTTATCTATCAGCACTACGAAAAACAATATGATCAAATCGCCCTTTCTGCTGATTTTGTACCTTTTAATTTTGCCGTCTTTGGCAAGAAAGAAGGGAAAGTGGATATTATCGATACGTCCATATTTACAAAGGACCGAATTCGTACAACATTACAATCCGATGAAAAAGCAGATTTAGAAATGTTGTTTAAAAAACGCCCAGAGGCAAAAACTTTATATCAATGGGCTCCATTTGTGGTCATTGTGGATGATGATAAATATTTGGGATTGTATGATCCAAGATTTTATCGAGATGGGCAATCCTTTTTGTTTGAAAAAATCGAGAAGGCTCAACTTAAAAGCTCTCTACAATAAAAACTTGGCGCCAGCCAAGTTTTCTTTTATAACAGGCAATTAAATCAGGAGGTTTTATTAAATGGTAAACAACGAGACGTTAAACATGATTAAACAACGGAGAAGCATTAGAAATTATAACCCTGAACAAATCAAAGAAGAAGAATTACAGGCAGTATTGGAATCTGGTTTGTATGCTCCTTATGCCTGGGAAACAGGCAAGCATTTTACGGTTATTCAAAATAAAGAAATGCTAGAACGATTAAACCATTTGGCGAAAGAAACAATGAAGCAAAGTAAAAGTGAAGATTTAAGGAAAATGGGGAATTCAGAGGAATACCATTGTATGTATCACGCACCTACCTTGATTATTATTTCTGGAAATGAAAAGGCTCCTATTCCTGTTCATGCAGAGTGTGCAGCAGCTTTACAAAACTTGTTAGTTGCCGCGGAGTCCATGGGACTTGGCACTTGCTGGCTTTACTCTGTCATCATGGCTTTTGACTCGCCACAAGGTGGTGAATTGCTGAAAGAACTACAAATACCTGAAGGGTATAAGCCTTACTATTCTACTACTCTTGGATATAAAAAGGATTCCGTAGTGAATGTTCCTGAAAAAAATCGTAATAACATTACATACATAAGATAGAGACGTTATGAAGAGAGAAAATCATCATCCAACACTTGTAGCCCCCTGCGGCATGAATTGCAGCATTTGTGTGGCTTATCTCAGGGAAAAAAATAAATGTCCCGGGTGTAGAGGCAGTGATGCAAACAAGCCGAAGACACGTGTCCATTGTAAAATAAAAACGTGTCCTGTAATGATTGAAAAGGGAGTTTCCTTTTGTTTTGAATGCGAAGAATTTCCCTGCAAACTTTTGCTGTACTTGGATAAAAGGTACAGAATGAAATACCATATGAGTATGATTGAGAATCTGGAGAGTATTAAAAATAACGGAATTGAAAGCTTTTTGAACAATGAAAAAGTAAGATGGCTTTGCTCTGCCTGTGGAGGAACCATTTGTGTTCATGAAGGGCTTTGTCATAGTTGCAAGAAACCAAAGGGAAGATAAACTATGGGAGGGATCATATTGCTAGAAAAGGCGATTACCATTGCGACAATTGCCCATCAAGGCCAAAAGGATAAAGCGGGGCAACCCTATATTTTGCATCCCCTCAGAGTTATGTTCTCTACAAAAGGTGAACTTGAAAGAATCTGTGGAGTGCTTCATGATGTGATTGAAGATACAGAGGTTACGATGGATGACTTAAGAAATGAAGGATTTAGCGAAGAAGTACTCTCTGTCTTAGATGCAGTAACTAAACGGGATGGAGAAAGCTATGAAGATTTTATTTGCAGAATTTTGCCCAATCCCGTTGCATGTCGTGTTAAGCTCGCAGATTTAAGTGATAATATGGATTTATCCAGGATTGAAAACCCAGCGGAAAAGGATTATCAACGGATTGAAAAATATCGTAAAGCAGTTGAACGAATTTTTGATGCCTTAGAAGAACAAGGAGATTATGAATATACAGATAATAAAGAAATAGAAATCAGTGGATGTGTAATCGTTCCGGACAGTTGTACTGAAGATGAATTTTTAGATAAATTTATTGAGTTCGTGGAGAGAAACCATTGGTTGTTTGGCGGAGGAGTTAAGACAATTGATGAATAATGATGTATCAATTATAAAGAACGCAAAAAAGGCCTGGATTTTTCAATGGAATCCAGATGAATATGATACAATCAATGATTTTATAATTGGGAAGGAAAAAGAGTACTGGCGTGTTAACGCCCACTGGAATCGAATGAGTAAAGGGGATTTGGTTTTATTATGGAAAACAAGGGCAGGCAAAGGTAAATCAACCGGTGAAGCTGGTATTTATGGTATCGCAACCTTATTAGATGAACCGTGGGAGGCAGCACCAGATGATGTATGTAAATACTGGGTTACAATTAAATACCTGTTCTTACTTCCCGTCCCATTGACTAAATCAGTCCTTGAACAAAATTCCCAATTTAAACCTATGGCTTTACGAGTATCGAGAGGTACAAATTTTCGCGTAGAGCCTTCTGAATGGAATGAACTTAGAACGACCCTTCTTTTTCAAGGAGAATCTCAAAAAGAGATTGTACAAAAAAATGGAGTTCCAGACCGTCATATGTACAGGGGAATCAGGTTATACGAGATTCAAAAATGGTTAGAGAGTTGAAAGAAAAGTATAACCACCGTTGTCAAATTTGTGGGCTTCAATTGTATAAAGGGAATGGCGAGTATTACTCCGAAGGCCATCATTTGCGCCCTCTGGGCAGGGAGCATTTTGGTGTGGATGACGAGGATAACATTATTATTTTATGTCCAAATCACCACACGGAGTTTGATTATGGAGTAATCGCTATTGACCCTAAAACAAAACGGATAATCCATGTAGATCCTAAAAATGAATTTCATGATAAAAATCTGGTAAATAAACGAAATTTAAAAAATGACTATTTAATTTACCATTTAGAGAATGTTTTTGTTACTAGATAACTAGAAGGAAAAAGCCTGGGGATGTTAAATCAGTCAGGCTTTTACTATTTCTGAAAATTTATGAAAGTTTTGTGATGTAGATAAAGTAAAAATACAAAGAGTGATGAAGGCCATGCATGAAATGGACAAAATGGATATGGAAAAGTTAAAGCAAGCCTATATTTCCAAATAAGGCCCATCAAAAGAAGCATAGGGTCCATAAGCTAAGGAGTGGTATGCTGCTTCAGGGGTTAACGCGGGAAAGCCGGATCTAATCAGTTGATCCTTTCTTAGAAAAAAAGCATTCACTCCCATTTTATCTGTTCCTATTAAAGCATAACCTAATTTCTTTCCTAGTTCGTATAAGGATGTTAAGCTGGCACCGAAATAGGACGTGCCATTCCAGGATAGATGGGGATTGTACTGAACAACCCTTTTCTGGGGTGGGGGAAAATGGGCATTATATTCAATGACTACCAGCCGGGGCTTATATTGATGTAATGCCTGCCACACCCAATAATCATTACCGTCGATATCAATGGATAATAGATCAAATTGTAAAGGGACATTTATTGATTTGAAAATTGGAATGATATTTTCCTGGGTAATAAAATGTTTTAGGGTCTTTATTCTTGGATAGGTTGAATAAACAGTGGCCAATTTCTTGTAATTTTCCTCGTTTCCCTCAATCATTAGCCCTGTCCACTGTTTAAATAAAGCCAGGGCAGCACAGTTGCATTCATGTCCTTCCTCCACGCCAAATTCCACAAAAAGTCTATTGGTGGTTCCTATACGGCGAAACAATTCTTCGATGATGCCGTCTTCTCCATTTTGAGAACAGATTTTCTTTTCATAGAGGTTGATTGAATTCACCAAAATATACATCTTCCTTTTTCATATATTCAATTCACGCAAAAGAACTTTTGCAATAGACAATCATCCATTATAAACTTAACCGTATTGTTCGAATCGCTCCAGTTTATAAGGGGAAAAATTATCACCACTCGTTCACAAAGGAATATGACTGATACTCTGTTACAGTGGAACACTATGGTAAAATGAATAAAAAGCCAGTTTTTTAGGCGGAAAGGATCTAAGTTATGAAAAGATTCTTAGGACCTCTGTACAGACTCAAGGGACTGACAACCTCAGTTCTACGTTATCCGCTGACTACTGCATTTCTTGTGGTAGCCGCAGTTTTAACCGCTATGTTAATCAATAAGAACGTTGATTATTCCAAGTATCTTTTCACCTGTGCAGTAGGTGCGATTTTGGGTGCGGCACTGCAGGCTTTATACGAACGATTTTTTGAGAAGTTTTCTTCTCGAATACTGTTATTAGGCGCAGCGGCCCTTTTGACAGGCGGTTATTATCTTATTATTCACTCTGCTCCAGGAATTGGCGAAGAAATAGCCATAAGGACATCTGTTGCTATGTTCGCCGTATTAATTGCTTTTATCTGGATGCCGGTAATACGCAGTAGAATCACCTTTAACGAAAGCTTCATGGCTGTCTTCAAGGCTTTATTCCAATCTGCATTTTATTCCGCTATTATCTTTGGTGGCTTAAGTCTGATTATTTTTGCGATTGACCAGTTGATTTACCAATTGGATCCCAGAGCCTATGCCCATACGGCAAACATCGTATTTGTTCTATTTTTACCTATCTTTTTCTTATCCCTTATTCCCATTTATCCTGGCAAAAGGGAAATAGAAGTAGATGATCATAAAATAGAAAAGGCAACCCAATGCCCGAAATTTTTGGACGTTCTTATTTCTTATATCATCATTCCAATTGCTGCGGTCTTCACACTTATTCTTGTTATTTATATTGCCTTGAATATTACAGGAGAGTTCTGGACCAATAACCTTCTGGAGTCCATGATTGTTTCTTACGCCATTAGCGTGATTTTAATCTATATCCTGGCCAGTAAGCTGGAAAATAAATTTGCAAATCTATTCCGTCTTATATTTCCCAAGGTGCTGGTGCCCATTGTTGTATTGCAGATCATATCTTCTGCAATCAATATGATGGATACAGGGGTAACCTACACCCGCTATTATGAAATTTTGTTCGGAATTTTTGCAGCTGCGGCTGGTGTAGTATTAAGCTTTGTTCCTGTACGAAAAAATGGAATCATTGCGGCCATGCTCATTGCCTTTTCCTTGTTTTCTGTGATTCCCCCTGTGGATGCCTTCACCGTTAGCCGAGTCAGTCAGGAAAACATGTTGAAAACCGTATTGATGAATAATGGCATGCTTGAAAATAATACCATTAAGCCTAAGGAAAATCTGCCAGAAGGGGATAAACAAAAAATTATCCAGTCTGTGCAATATTTAAGTATGATGAATTATACAGACGAAATTGCTTATTTCCCGAATGATTTCAATATGTATGAAGATTTCAATCAAACCTTTGGCTTTAATTATTTTGACATGCCAGCTGGACAAAAACGGCCAATTTTTGTAACCTATGATGCCCAACAACCCATGGGAATTGCAGGATTTGATGTTTTAATCCAAACAGATATCAGTATTCCTAATAAATTCATGGATCCACAAAGTTGGGAGATTAAAAAATCTGGTCAAGTATATACCATGACAAAAGAAGTAAAAGACGGGAACTATTATTTGACGGTGAAAGATATTAACGGGCAAGAAATCATTCACTTTACACTGGATGACATCTTCACCAGATACAGTGATTATGATGAGACAAAATCTGCAATCACTTATGAACAAGCCCTGTTCACTGTTGAAAATACCAAAGCGCGAATTTCCGTCGTCGTGCAGAATGCCAACGTGGACTTTATGGCCAACGAAACCCGTAGTTTTGCCGATTTCTATGTTTTAGTTCAAATAAAATAATTGACAAACCCTTTTTCTATCATTAAAATTATGTTCTATAGTTAATATACGTGTTAATAGTTTAAATTGAGCAGGCGATGAAATCTTTGATTTCATGCGGCCGGGCTGGAAACAGCAACAGATGAAACATCTGTGGGACAGTCATGTTCCATAGGTGTTTTTTTGTGCTTTTTAATCCATATTAATAAAAAATAGGAGGGGTAGTATGGAGTCCTGGGACAGAAGGGCTAAAGTTGCGTTATTATCTATCGCATCTAATTTCACATTAATTATATTGAAGATTTTTGCTGGTATCTTAAGCGGTTCAGTAAGTATCATTTCTGAGGCCATCCATTCAGGGATGGATTTGATTGCCTCGATCATCGCATTTTTCTCTGTTAGACAATCTGCAAAACCTGCCGATAAGGAACATCCTTACGGACATGGTAAAATTGAAAATTTCTCCGGCCTTGTTGAGGGGTTATTGATTTTTATTGCTGCCGGTATGATTATTACAGAAGCAATTAAAAAAATTATTGAACCTACTGAAATTGAGCAGGGTACAGTGGCCATTGTTGTAATGATTGTTGCTTCCATCGTTAATCTGTTGGTATCAAAAAAGTTATACAGAGTTGCTAAGGAAGAGGATTCAATGGCTCTAGAAGCGGATGCTCTTCATTTAAAAACAGATGTGTATACTTCTCTAGGTGTTGCGGTTGGGCTGGTCCTGATTGAAGTGACAGGTTTGCATATACTTGACCCAATTGTAGCAATACTTGTAGCTTTACTTATCATAAAGGAAGCGTGGGATCTTTGTAAAAATGCCTTTGATGCGTTGATGGATTCAAGGTTGTCCGATGAAGAAGAAACAAAAATAAAAACCATAATAAATAGCCATAGCGATAAATTTTTAGATTTCCATAAGCTTAAAACAAGAAAATCAGGCAATATCAAACATATTGATTTTCATATCACTGTAGATGCCAATCTTACCGCTGTAGAAATTCATGATATTATTGGGTCCTTAAAAAAGGAGATGCGGGAAGAACTTAATCACACTCGGGTAAATATACATGTGGATCCATATATAAAAAAATGACATGAAAGGGAGTGTCGCAAAACTACTTTGTAAGTAGTTAGCGATGCTCCCTAATTTAATTTCGTATAAGCTAGGTATAAAACGTCTCTTGGTTCCTTTGTTGAATGACGTCATATATAATATTATTTGATAAATATTTATTGATAAACAATAAACCGGATGGTATTATACAGAAGAAAATCAAGAAACGAGTGCTTTATGAAGGAAGGTACAACCACTCTTTTAAAAGTTGCTGTTCTAATTATCGGGCTTGCAGTTGTCGCATTATGTGTTTTTTGGTTACCAGGGTTGGCCACGTATTCAGCGGAGATGAATCCAGAGTACGCATATTTACGGGTTCCTGTTCTTGTGGGTGTTTATCTCACCTTGATCCCATTTATTTTGGCTTTGCCAAAGCCGTTCGCTTTTCAACCTTAGAGGCCATATGCAAAGCTTTAGACTGTCAGCCCGGGGATATTCTTGAATACAGAAGTGAAATCGAGTCATAGGTCCAAATCCAACTTATAGGAGGAACAATATGCCCTGGTTCATCGAAGTAGGTAACAAATTAAGGAATGCAAAGTGGTTTCAAAATCATTGGTTATCTGGTTTGTTTTTATTCGGAATGAATTTTGGTCTCTTTGGTTTTACCGGTTTATTCCTTTTAGTTATCGCATATCTCTACATTCCATTTGTTCATTTATTGATTATTGCTTTGGCCGTTAGCGGAAGTATCGTTTTATGGTTGTTCATTAGGAAAACCTGGCAAGGAACGAAAAGAAACCGCTTCCTGATGGGAGCGGTGGGAAGCAGTTTTTATCTTTTGATGGCGTTGTTATTTGGTTTTAAATGGGTGACACTCAAACCTTCGTCTGCAGATACTTGTATGGGGGCCGATGTGGGATCGTTTTTAGGCATCATCGTAGCAACCGTTGCTTTTACTACATGTTTAATCCTAACGGGATTTTCCAGAGGGAAAGGGATCCACTAAGGTTATTCATGCCTTATTGATGGAATGTTTGCCTTTTGTTTTTAAAGTGTT
>CALNBV010000127.1 GCA_937874515.1 uncultured Paenibacillaceae bacterium
GTATGGGAATGTGTGGGGGGATAATGGGTGCCTGGACCCTCCATTCTCGGGCGCCAGTCCTGCAAACGGTTCTCTCTTATAATGGGGGACGCATTATTACATATACACTTACCGGGGGCGTTATGGGGTTTGTTGGTTCCTTTGTGAATTCAGCAGGCAAACTTGCCGGGATTCAAGGGGCTGCCAACATTATCGCGGGAGTGTTCATTCTTTCCTGGGTCTTTTTTAGACTGACCCTTCCTATTACAAAATGGACCCCTGTACAATTGCCTGCGGTGAAAAACTTCCTCATGAAGCTTAAAACAAAGCAAGGGCTGCTTCCCATATTTATCAGCGGTTTATTATTGGGATTCCTTCCCTGTGGCCTTACGTATGGTATGTTTTTAAAAGCAGCAGGGACAGGGACATTCTTAAAGGGCGCCCTAACACTGGCTGCTTTTGGATTAGGTACGTTGCCAGCTTTATTGTTTATTGGTTTCTTTTCTCACTTGATGGGTAAGGTATTGCAAAAAAGAATCATGCTAGTGGCAAATATCTTAATGGTATATATGGGGGTGATCTCAATCCTACGGGGGATGTCAGTGAATGGATGGATTCCAAGTATCAACCCCTGGTTATGGTAATCCATCCTTTATCGTTTTGCTTCAAAGGTATATTTTGCCTCTAGGTATTTTTTCTCGGTTTCAGCAGTAACATTTGCAACCCAGGTTCCCTGCATAATGGGGATAATTTCAACATAATATACCCCCTCCTCCTTAGGATAGGCGGTATAAGATAAATCGCCGTGATTCATTTGGGGCATGTTTAAGGATACCTTTACTTTTGCTCCGTCTACCTTGCTCCCATCTTTATTATTTAATGTGATATATAAATGGTTTTTTTGCAGCATGGTTGCAGGGTTACTCTTTACTGTGACGTTGACCATTAAATCTGCGTTATTGTCTACAATTTGTAAGGTTTTTGTTTCACTGTTATTTTGGCACCCAAAGGTAAACAAGGAAAATACAAAAAATAGGAATAGTATTCGAAACACAATGGAACCCTCTTTTTCAAATAATTAAAGTGTGAAGGAATATCCCCTTTTGGATATTCCTTCTTTTTTTGGATAAGACCAAGTTTTTTTAAAATGCTATTGATTAGCAGCATGGGTTACAAATTGTTCAGGTAATGTTTTAAAGGTGGCCTGGCATAAAGGGCAACAGAAGTTATAGGTTTTCCCCTGATAGTCTTCTTTTAAATCTGGATTGGCATTTTTGCTTTCAATTTCAAATCCGCATACATCACATTTATGATCCATAAATACACCTCCCTTACCCCATCTATTTTGGGTAAAAGGTGTGGATTTTAATCTTTTCAAAAAAAATTTAAAAAAATTAAAACTTTTTTGTAGGTTTTTGTAGTTTTCCGTAGTTTGTATTTTTTAATTAGGTGGAGAGGTGAAAAGGGTGATCAATTTTTATGGCATTAACAAACAATACGGTTCCTTTCAAGCGTTAAAGAATATCAATTTACATATTGAACTAGGTGAAGTCGTGTCGATTATTGGTCCTTCTGGTTCTGGAAAAAGCACCCTTCTTCGCTGTATTAATGGATTGCAGAAGCCTACTGGTGGGGAGTTAGTGGTTCATTCCATGAAAATCATGGACCCTGGCCTAAAAATAAAGCGATTGCGTCGCAATGTGGGGATGGTGTTACAGGAACCGAATCTATACCCCCATATGACAATCATAGAAAATCTGATTTTGGCTCCTGTGCAAGTTGCCCATCTTTCCCCGGTGGTGGCAAGGGACCTTGCCATGCATTATCTCAATAAAGTGGGATTAGGGGATAAACGGGATGCTTATCCTTCCCAGTTATCCAAAGGGGAGCAACAGCGTGCCAGTATTGCTCGAGCTTTAGTCATGAAGCCCAGAATAATGCTATTTGATGAACCTACTGCTTCTTTAGAGCAAGAAATGGTTGAAGAAGTGTTAGCAGTGATTAGAGGATTGGCCCGGGAAGGGTTAACAATGGTCATTGCTTCCAATGAAATTTCCTTTGCCAGGGAAGTTGCGGACCGAATTGTTTATATGGACCAGGGCCGCATTATTGAAGAAGGAACTCCTGCAGACTTGTTTAATCAACCTAAACAAAGGCGTACCCGACAATACCTATGCCATTTACAACAATAATCCTTTGAGGAGGAGTGTTCTCCATGCAAGCAGATATCCGAATGAAAATTTATATGTCTTTATTTGTTATGATTTTTCTTATTGCTTTTGCACTTTCAGGATGTGGTACCCATGGATTTTAGCCTATTATACCAATATCCTGATCAATATTTGGAGGGCTTTATCCATACAATTCAATCCAGTTTGACAGGTTTTCTTTGTAGTTATCTTATTGGAATGATTTTAGCTCTTTTTCGTATGCTGCCCATTTCCTTTTTCAATAAACTGGCAAGGGTATTTATAGAATTAGTGCAATATATACCACTTCTTCTTTTTGTGTTTTTCTTTTATATAGGCTTGCCAGCCCTTGGTTTTCCATTGAATGGTTTCACAGCGGGTACCATTGGTTTATGTATTTATACAGGGACATTTATTGGGGAAGCCATACATAATGGCGTACAGTCTATTCCTAAAGGACAGATGGATGCTGCTAAGGCATTGGGCTTATCTTATGTTCAGGCAATGAGATATGTGATTTTGCCTCAGGCAACTAAAAACATCTTCCCTGCTTTAGGAAACCAATTAATTAACTTAATTAAAAATTCTTCCATTCTCGGCATTGTTGCAGGTGTTGATTTAATGTATCAAACTAACCTTATCAACGAGAATTCCTTTCATGTCTCATCGATTTATCTTCTTGTTGCGATCTTCTATCTTATTTTAATTGTTCCCTTAAGTTTTTTTGTTGCCTATTTAGAGCGGCATTGGATGAAAAATGTATAGCTCTCAGTTGATGAATGATGGGGAAATCATATAAAATCAAGTCATAAACTATGGCAAGTGTCCCCATCATTAAGGGAGTTAACCTATGAGAAATCGCATATTATTATTGGCTTTTATTATACTGATCACCTTTATTCTCGGAGAAGTAAAATTATACTTCCCTGTATTTGGAAGTGAATTCCGATTTTCTCTGAGTGCTGCTGCCTTTTTTTTCTGTCTTCTTTGGTTTCGCCAATTACGTGTTTTAGAAATAGGGTTGGGGGTAAGTATCTTCCTGCCCCTTTTTCGTGTTTTTTTAACAATGGGGATCGAGGGAGAGAGTTTCCTGACTGTTTTTCCAAACCATGCTCCGGCTGCCATCTATTATTTAACATTTACCCTGCTTACAATCCTATTTTCATTGCGGCGTTATGTAAATAAAACCCCAATCCTTATCCTATTAGGGGTTGTTTGCGACCTTTTATCCAATGTAGCCGAATTATTGATTCGGGGCGGATTGGGCCAATACCAGGGTTGGGACACCCGTTTTTTTATGATTCTTGTTACCTTTGCCGCTCTTCGTGTTCTCTTTGTCGTGGGATTCTTTAACATGTTTACACTGAATCAATACCGATTGCTGGGGGAACAACAACAAAAGCAAATTGAGCAATTAATGATGATTAATTCAGGCCTTTATGAAGAAGGGTTTTATTTAAAAAAGTCCCTGGTTCAGGTTGAGGAGATCACCAGGGATAGCTATCAACTTTATCGAAATTTGCGCACCATAGAAAAAGAGAATCCCTCTTATACAGGATTCTCCCGTTCAGCCCTGCATATTGCTGAACAAATTCATGAGTTAAAAAAGGATTCCCAACGAGTGATTTCCGGTTTGTTCAAAATAATCAACCATGAGAAAGTCCATGGAGAAATGACCTTTTATGAAATAAGTGAATTTGTGATTCATGCTAATCAAAAGTATGCAGAAATGTTAGGAAAGAAAATCCAATTTACCTTTACTTCCTCGCAGTTATTAAAGACCAATCGGGTGTACGCCCTTCTATCCATTTTAAATAACTTGGTCTCTAACGCTGTTGAGGCTATTGAGGAAGAGGGGCGTATTGGTTTAACCATGGAATTAAGTCGGGGAAATATTATCTGGTTTATTCAGGATAA
>CALNBV010000128.1 GCA_937874515.1 uncultured Paenibacillaceae bacterium
AGAGTAGCCTCTACCTATACTGGTGATCATCTTTTTTTTCAAATATTATCACTTGTCATGTGACTTGCGTCACAAAAAACGGTGAAGAGACATAAGTTTTAGCTATAGAAACCGCAGATGAAACATAAGAATGAAAGAGTAAATCATAGGTCAATGGATATAAAAATCTGTTGGCCTATTTCTTCTTTTGTAAAAGGAAACCCTTAATTTATTTATCTTTTTTCGTAAATTTTGAATTGAGGTGACCGTAAGGTCCTTTATTTGGATATAAGAAAGTTAGATTTTTGTAGATTATGGTTTAGTCATGATAAACCTGAATGGGGAAGAATATTTCTACATCCGAAACATCCAGGGGGATATTATCGGATTAATCGATGAAACAGGTGGGGAAGTGGTTTCCTACACCTATGACACCTGGGGTAAGGTGATCTCCATTTCTGGAACCCTGGCCAGCACTGTTGGGGAGAAGAATCCCTATTTATACAGAGGCTATCGTTATGATAGTGAGACAGGATTGTATTACCTGCAGGCTAGGTATTATAACCCGGAGTGGGGACGGTTCTTGAATGGGGATAATTTTGGTGGAGATACAGGAAGTTTATTATCCCATAACGTCTTTGCGTACTGCATGAATAACCCGGTAAACTTAAGTGATCCTAGTGGACATTTTATTCAGTTTATTGTTGCTGCAGTAGTAATTGCGTTCACGGTATACGATATCTATATTTCCTATACCAATATTTATAATGCTTATCAAGAAGGTGGCACAAGTGCTGCTGCTAAACAAGGTGCGATAGAGGCTTTGGACCTCCCGTTCAAAAAAATTAAAACGCCTATTAGTATGGCGAAAAAGGCAGGGAAAGGTCTTTCCGATGCTGTATCTAAGACTATAAGTAATTTAAGTAAAAAATCTATAATAAAAAAATCACGGTTTCCAACTACTGGAAAAATAAGATATGTTCCACCTGATAATTGGTCACCTTCTCAGTCGTTGCCAAAAAGAGACAATGGATATATAGATAAATTTGGCAATATATGGGTTAAAGGTCCTTCAAGAACTCCTGGACAACAATTTGAATGGGATGTACAACTTTCAAAAACAGGGAGAAGACAATTAGGACATTTAAGTAGGGATGGATCTCATTTAATGTTTCTTTAGATGGAAAAATTACACACAAATAAAGGAGATTTTATGTTTATTAGGATATATTTAAATACTGACAACCAACAGGATGCATTGAATATTTTAGAGAATGTATTAAATCAACTTGATGTAGAGATTCAAAATAAAGAGATAGTAAAAGTAGAGCCGTATTGGAAGATGGAAGAAGTATATATTATTGAAGTATCATTTTTAGTTAATAAGTTAACTGAAGAAGGTTTTGAAAAATTCTTAGAAAAAATCTCTGATAAATGGACATATTTTGATCACCCAATTAATGAGGTTTTAGCATCAGAAACCACAGATGGTTGTACTTTTTTGTTTCCTGGAGTTAAATTAATAAATATACATTTATAGTTTTTTGTTATTCATTGATTAATTTTTGAATTTAGGGACCGTAAGGTCCCTTTTTTGTATATGGAACAGTTAAAATTTAATATTACCCATATTCTTAGTGATTAGTCACTTATGAGACAGATGGGATTGACCGTATTTATTACACCTATGACGGGGACGATCAACTAGTTAGCATGAACCTGAATGAGGAAGATTTCTCCATGCAGATAATTTTGGCGGAGTTTATCTCATAACTTCTTTGTTTATAGCATGAATAACTTTGTAAATTTCAAAATTTTGAAAAGCTAATATAAAATCGATAAAGTGGGTATCTATTACCATCATTGTACCGCCTCATTTCTAGAAGAGAAAATTGATATTATTGACAGAATCAGTTGCAAATTAACAAAAGTTGATCTGGAGTTTATGATGAAAATCAAGCCAGATCTGATTGTGTTTTTTGAATAAATAACGTATTAATTAAAATCTCCCCATAAAAAATCTTGATGGTTTAAGAAAAACTATCAAGATTTTTTACTGTATAAGCATAGGTATATATAAAGGAAGGAGGGGAAAAATGTTTTTTCGGCACTTGCTGTATTTCGTAATTGGTTATGTTTCCCTTCAATATGCCGGGCATTTAATGCCGGATATTTTGTTTTATCATAAATTAACAGGTGGAGGGTATTATTCCGTTGCCCAGAGTTTAAATGATTTTTTTATGCTTCTGATCTATCGCCCCATCCCCGTTTTTCTTTCTCTCTTCTTTTACTTATTAGGGGTTATGTTTATTCGGTATGTCATTCTTAAACGGGTGTTGGTGTGGAGAAATCAAGCCAAAGGGTATTTTTCATTTTTTATTCAACTGCTTTTCATATGTCTGGGGGGATCCATTCTCTGGCTCCACTATGGGGATCCCATTGCCCGTATTATCATCATTCTCGTAGCCTGCTTTGAACTATACCGATTCATCGTTTATTTGACAGTACGAGGAAAGAATTACAATTCATATGGAATATGATAAAATTGTTAAGAAAGGCGGTTGTTAGAAAGGGGAAGTCGGTTTCGTGGAGGAAATCAATTGGGAAGAATTATTTATACCTTACGAGCAAGCGCTAGATGAGTTGAAAGTAAAATTTAAAAATATCCGTAAGGAATTAAAGAAAAGAAATGAATATTCACCGATAGAATTCGTAACTGGACGAATCAAGAAAATCTCAAGTATTTTAGATAAAGCCAATAAATTGAATATCCCTTTTAATCGCCTTGATGAAATGGAGGATATTACAGGAATTCGGATCATGTGCCAGTTTGTTGAAGATATCTATAAGGTTGTTGAGTTGATTGAACAACGGGATGGCAAAGATATGAAGATTCTGTATGTGAAAGACTACATTAATAATCAGAAAACTAGCGGGTATCGCAGTTATCACATAATTATCCGATATCCTGTACAAACCTCTCAGGGTGAAAAGGAGATTTTAGCAGAAATCCAAATACGGACCCTTGCCATGAATTTCTGGGCAACCATTGAGCATTCCCTAAGTTATAAGTACGATCGAAACATCCCTGATGATATTAAAGAGCGATTACGAAAGGCAGCAGAGGCAGCGTACCTTCTTGATACGGAGATGTCCGAAATACGGGATGAAATCCGCGATGCCCAGCAATTGTTTGAATATAAATCCAACATTGTGTCGCGAATTCTAGAGGGAATAGAATGGCTGTATCGAAGGGGTTATGTGGTTGAGTCTGTCCAATTTCAAAACCAATTTCGCAGTTTAACTTCCCGTGGGGATGTATTGGAATTAGGTAAATTATACGGGAGAATCAGGGTTCAATTAGAAAAATTAAAAACACCCTAATCTTGTCCGTGTATCCCTAACATGTTATATTAAACAAAAAAGTTGTCCGCCTGAACAAAAAAATGTCATGAACATATTCTAATAGTACCACTGGATTACGGAGGGAGGGGTCGCATTGCGAGTTGAACGTCTAAGTCAAGATAAAATTAGGATATTTTTAACATTCGACGACCTGCTCGAAAGAGGAATAGAAAAAGACGATATGTGGCGTGACATCCCTAAAGTACATGATCTATTCAATGATATGATGGACCAGGCACATGAGGAAGTAGGGTTTACGGTCAATGGACCTGTTGCCGTAGAAGTCTATTCATTGCCTGCTCAGGGTATGGTTGTCATTGTAACCCGTGGTAGAACAGATGCCAGCAACAACTCTGAGGACATGGACTTTGATGATATATACGAGATGCAGGTAACTTTAGAAGAAAGTGATGATATGATATTCTTCTTCCGGGAATTCGAGTTTCTCATCCAGGCTGCACATAGTGTTGAAAATCTTGTTGAAGATGGGGGCAAGGCCTATCTTTATCAGGGAAGGTATTACTTAGTATTAGAAAATGATGAAATGGAACAAGAGAAGTACGATCGACTAATTGCTATCTTGTCCGAATATGGAGAAGCGTCTACCACAACAAAACATGTGCTGGCTGAATATGGGAAAGTCATAGTAGAGCAAGATGCTGTTGAAACCCTTTGTCGGTATTTTAAATAAGTAAGAGTAGAGAAAAACACGCGGAAATTTGCGTGTTTTTTGTGCCTTTTATAACTTACAACATACAATAGTAATTAAGAAAAAAATCAGGGGGAGGGGAATAGATGAAACAAGAAGACCCTGATTTTCTTGAAAGTCTGGTCAAGTTTTTTGAAGATCAGATGACATTGGAAACTGCAAATTTTCTTAAAAAGAAAGGCGTTTTATATGAAACCATAGAGAAGTTCCGCATTGGTTTTGGGGAACCTCTTATAGGTTTTAATGGAAACCGGGGAAAATTAAATGGTTTTTTTAATCATCACCTCATTTTTCCGGTGATGGAAAAGGATAAAATCGTTAATCTTCTTGGTATGACGATGCACGAAACCCGCTGGAAATTTAAAAATTTAAATCCCAAGAAGGAAGTATTTTATAACCTGGACGCCCTGGATGAAGAAGAAGTGATTTTATGCCGGGATGTATTGGATGTCCTTGTATTATCCCAGGTGGGATTCCCTGCAGTATGTGTTCCTGAACCCTTGGGAAATCTGGAGAATCTAAAAAGTCAATTGCAAGATAAACGGATTTTTATCTGTTTTGGCAATGATGATGCAGGCCGTAAGGAAATGGAATGGGCGAAAGAACAAGTTTTGGAAGTTAGCACAGAGGTGTTTTTACTCTCCTTGCCCGAAGGATGTAAATCGATTTGCAATTTCTTTCTAGAACATAAGGATGCCTATGAACGATTTGTGGAACTAGTGCAAAAAGCAGTGGATGATACCTTAAAGATACCTATTGCACCTGATGCGGAAAGTATTGATCATTTTCTAGAGGAATATTCCCTTCGTTTCCATAAAGAGACGAAAGGAATCAAAACAGGGTTTGGGGGTCTGGATCGATTATTGTTGGGAGGTTTGCGAACAGGGTTATATTTAATTCACGGTTATGTTTCCAGTGGCAAGACTATGTTTATGCGGCAAATGGCAGACCAAATTGCTGAACAAAATATTCCGGTGGTTTTTGTTTCCTGGGATATGACCACATTTGAACTGTGGGCCCGTTCTATGGCACGTATTCTAGGCGTATCACCAAGAGAAATCCTCGCCGGGAAGACTTCTTTAGACAAAGTGAAGGAAGCTAGTTCCCAGTATCGCAGCATTGCCGAGTATTTATTTACCTTCGAAGCTACGATTGAAACGTCCATTGACGATGTGGAAAATTATATCCTGGAAATCACCGGAACCTTAGGCAAACCACCTGTGATATTCATTGACCATTTCCATCGCATTCCCATTTTAGATCGGGATGGCAAACCCTTGCCCAATAATTTAGCTCTAGTGGCTTATATCCTTCATCAATGGTCAAGAAATTGGGATGTTCCCATTATCATCTCTAGCCCTAGGGAGTCGGGTGTGAAGGCCTCGGATTTAACCCCGGTATTAGAAGCCTCTATTGATGTCATTCTTTCTTTTGACCCCGATGATCCAGGCATGGATCCAGCGAAAGAAAGAATTCGCCTCACCTTAAACAAAAACCGCAATGGAGCCTCCGGTTATGTTCACCTCCTTTTTGAAAAAGAAAAAGCAATCTTCCTTCCCTGTTCATTTCCTTAATTTTTCTGTTATGATTAATATTAAATGTTGCAATTGAAAAGGTAGGAGAGGTAATTATGGAACAGGTCATTGTTATCGGTGCGGGCCCTTGTGGGCTTTCCGCAGCACTGGAATTAAAAAAGAATGGAATAAACCCTCTTATTTTAGAAAAAGGGTGTATTGTAAACTCCATTTATGGGTTCCCAACCTATATGCGTTTTTTTAGTACCCCTGAATTGTTGGAAATTGGCGAGGTCCCTTTCCTCGTATCCGGAGAGAAACCTACCCGCCAGGATGCATTGAATTATTATCGGGAAGTGGCTTGCCGCCAGGGGTTGCGTATTCAAAGTGGTGTTAAAGTAGAAGGTGTGAAAAAGGAAGAGAAAGGCTTTGTCCTTGAAACGGTAAACCGTAAAGGGGAAAAAGAATCCTTCTTCAGTGAAAAAGTGGTTCTTGCTACAGGGTATTATGATAACCCTAATTGGCTAGGGGTCCCTGGGGAGAAGTTAGAGAAGGTATCTCATTATTATAAAGAAGCCCATCCTTATCAAGGAATGAAGGTAGCGGTTATTGGTGGGAAAAATTCAGCTGTTGAAGCGGCTATGGAATTAGAACGGGCAGGTGCACAAGTCTCCTGGATTTATCGGGGGGAAACCTATTCCCCTTCCATTAAGTCATGGGTATTGCCCCTTTTTGAATCCGTTATCAATAAGGAAAAGATTGCAGCCTACTGGCGTACCCAGGTAAAAGCCATTGAAGAAAATCAAATTATTCTTGAACAGGATGGCAAAGAATTCGCCATTGAAAATAATTATGTATTGGCTCTTACCGGATATCATCCCAATCATGAATTATTACAAAGCATTGGGGTAGAAATCAATAATGAAACCGGTGAGCCCATCTATAACCAGGAAACCATGGAAACCAGTGTGCCAGGCCTGTTCGTAGCAGGAGTGATTGCTGCAGGGAATAATGCCAATGTGATTTTTATTGAAAATGGCCGCTTCCACGGTTCCCTAATTGCTGAAGCGATTAAAAACCCTTCTTAAAAGGAAAAATGGGGGGAATAATCCTCAATTTTAATTTGGGCGTCTAACAATACAAGCAATTTGATGCGTGCTTTTTGTCCATTAAGCCCATTGCAGAAAATGACGCCCATTTTTTTTAGTTGGTTCCCCCCTCCTTCATAATCGTATAAATCTTGAACATACCCGTTGTAACAGCGTGAAACCATAACAACGGGTATGTTTTTTTTAATGAATTGATTGATTGCCGGCAAAATGGCTGGGGGAACATTACCGGCCCCAAAGGCTTCTAGCACAATTCCCTGGATGGGCTGGTTTAAAAAAAATTCTAACCAGGAGGGATCAAACCCGGCCACTAATTTTACAAGGGGCACGTTATGGTGATTACCCTGTATTTGATACACCTCTTGTCGAAAAGGGGATTGAAAATAAGAAATATCCCGTTTTGTAATGGAACCGATTGGGCCTGTACTTGGTGATTTAAAGGTGGCCACACTGCTGGTATGGGTTTTAGTTACGTAACGGGCAGCGTGGATCTCATTATTGAACACGATCAGGGTTCCCCGATTCCAACTTTTTTTATGGGTTGCTGTTCTTACAGATTCGAGGAGATTAATAGGGCCGTCTGCTCCCAGTTCATTATTGGAACGCATGGCACCTGTCACAATGACTGGTTTATCTGTTGTCAGGGTTAAGTCTAACAGAAAAGCGGTCTCTTCCAGTGTGTCCGTGCCATGGGTGATGACAATCCCTTGTACCTGCTCATCTTCACTTAGATGATGAACGGTTTGGGATAATTCTTTCATGCGTTGAGGTGTGATATGGGGACTGGGGAGGTTATATAAATCCTGCATCTCAACAGGTGCATATTGCTTAAGACGGTTTATTAAAGCATGTAGAGGTTGATGGATTCCTGGTTTTACTGCTGAGGAGAGTTCATCGCTTTCCATGGCTATGGTGCCTCCCGTATTGAGGATGATTATTTTTTCGTTCATTTTTTCCTCCCATTCTTCTTCTTATTTATTCCTTTCATGCCCATTCCATGGTACCATTAAAGGTAGAAATCCTTTAAAAGGAGTTTTTGCCATGTTAACTACACTGGGTGCAGCTTTAGCCCCGGGAATTGCCTTGATGAGTTATTTCTATTTAAAAGATAAATATGAAACTGAGCCGTTGCACATGGTGATCAAAAGCTTTATCCTGGGGATGCTTATCGTTTTCCCGGTAATGCTCTTTCAATATGTGTTACAAGAAGAAGTTCCAATCGGCCATTTTCTCCGGTCTTTTTTATTGGTTGGTTTTTTTGAAGAATTTTTTAAATGGCTGATTATCTTTTATACCGCATTTCGCCACATAGAGTTCGATGAACCCTATGATGGAATTGTGTATACAACAGCAGTATCCCTTGGGTTTGCTACTACGGAGAATTTTTTCTACCTGTGGTCCCATGGTGGTGTTTCTACCGCCTTTTTCCGTGCGATTCTCCCGGTTTCAAGCCATGGTCTTTTTGGCGTTATTATGGGTTATTATTTTGGAAGGGCGAAGTTTCCTTTAGACCCTTCGAAAACAAAGGTGTATTTATTTATTAGTTTATTGCTTCCCATCTTTCTCCATGGAACTTATGATTTCATTCTTTCAATCGGTGGAAATTCCTGGATATGGTTAATGATTCCCTTTATGATATTATTATGGGCAACAGCTCTTGACCGTAGCACAGAAGCCTTAAAAAGGTCTATGACTCCTTCTTTTGGTAAACAATATAACCATGAAGATTCTTTGAAAGGGTAAGGAGTGACAGATCGGAATGAAAGGTGAACGGTTTAAAGTGAAGATCCACTGTAAAAAATGTGGAGAACGATTTATTTTAAGAGGCATTATGGATGAACAGGGCCATATCGAAACAGGATTTCGCCAGTGCATTTGCAATAATAAAGATGCGTTTAATATAGAAACCGATGACTAGATATAAAAACGGGAACAGAACTCCCGTTTTTTTTTATTTGTTTATATTTGTTTATATCGCGTATATTCTCTATTTCCTTGCCGAACAATACCCATATAAAGGTTGGGAAAGGTAAGGTGAGTCAGATGTATGGAAAAGTTGCCGGGATTCTTTTGCCCTTTCTTGTAGTAGGAGTAGTAGGTGCAGGAGTGTGGGGATACCAGGAGAATCACGAGAAGAATTCTATATTGATTAAGGCGGAAAATCAGTATCAACGTGCATATCATGATTTGAATGCTCATATGGAGCAGTTGCAGGATGAACTGGGGAAAACCCTTGCGGTGAACTCCCGTTTTCAATTGACTCCTAGTTTAGCGAATGTGTGGAGACTATCTTATTCAGCGCAAAATGATGTTGGGCAACTTCCACTGACATTGTTGCCCTTTAATAAAACAGAAGAGTTTCTTACTACGGTAGCTAATTTTAGTTATAAAACTGCTGTAAGGGATCTAGATAAAACACCTCTTACGAAACAAGAATATGAAACATTGCAGGGCCTTTTTAATAAATCCAAAGAAGTTCAACGTGAATTGCAAAAAGTACAAACCAATATAATTGATAATCAACTGCGGTGGATGGATGTGGAGAAAGCCCTTGCCATGGAGGAAAAGCAAGAGGATAACACCATTATTGATGGATTAAAAATGGTAGATAAAAATGTGGAAGGATTTAATACTACTGAATTTGGTGTGGGCGTTGGTACACCCAATCAACCGGATACAAAGAAGACTCAATCTGTATTAGGAAAAGAGATTTCTCAGGAACAGGCCAAAAAGAAAGCGACAGAGTTTTCCGGATTGTCGTCTGGGGAAATTAAAAAAATTAATGTGGATCGAAATAGCAAAGCGGGACGAATTGAAGCCTATAGTATTCGTATTGAGAAAAACAATTCTAAACAGCCTGTAAATATGGATATTGCCAAAAAAGGAGGCCATATCGTCTGGTTTCTCGATGAAAGGGAGATTGGAAAGGCAAAGCTTTCCTTTGAAACAGCGCAAAAAAATGCTGATCAATTTCTAAAGAAACAAGGGTTTGCCAATATGGTCCCCACATCAGTAGCCAGATATGAGGGATTATCGGTCTTTACATATATTTATGTACAAAATGAGGTAAGGGTTTATCCCGACATCATGACGGTTAAAGTTGCGATGGATAATGGAGAGGTGACCGGGTTCCAAAATGAACCCTATCTATTAAACCATCACCCAAGAAACATTCCATCACCTTCGATGTCTTTACAGGAAGCAAGGAAAAGGGTGAATCCTTCCCTTGAAGTTACAGAAACCCATCTTGCCCTTGTAGAAAATGATGATGGCAAAGAAGTATTGACTCATGAATTTATTGGAAGAATAGATAGAGGGACCTATCGCATCTATATTGATGCTTCAACGGGTGAAGAAGTTAAAGTTGAGAAAATTGAAGGGGTCTCTATCTAATTCCCATTCCATATACATGAGAGTAGTGGTAAAGCATGGAGTATCAAAAACGTTTTCTGCGGCTAATTAAAAATATTGAAAAGTTTTTCAAAATGGGCATTTTACTTTTTGCCATTTCGTTAGTAGTTAGTCAAGTGCTCATTAAAATTCCAATCCTGCAGCCAATCCTTGTGGATGTGGTTAAAATGGAAGGCATTGCATCCAAATAGCCCCTGTGATACTATGAAATTGATTTTCACTAGGAAAAAGAAAGCTTGGCACAAGCCAAGTTTTCTTTTTGCGATTACATGTTTTCTTTACCAAGTTTTCTTTGTTAAGGGTGGGAGTTAAGGTGAGTATTGCAATTGATGGGCCAGCAGGGGCTGGTAAAAGTACAGTGGCAAGAGAAGTGGCTCGAAAATTAAAAATTACCTATATAGACACAGGTGCTATGTATAGAGGGTTAACCTATGCAGCATTAGAACAATCTCTTCCCCTGGAAGACGGAGATCAGCTACGGCAGCTTCTTGACTCCATCCATTTATCCCTATACTGGGTA
The DNA here is from genome assembly GCA_937874515.1 of uncultured Paenibacillaceae bacterium. Taxonomy (GTDB): domain Bacteria; phylum Bacillota; class Bacilli; order Aneurinibacillales; family Aneurinibacillaceae; genus CALNBV01. Next base: position 10,648 of record CALNBV010000128.1, read on the forward strand.
GAAGGAATGCAACACGTTTCCTTAAATGGAATAGATATTTCAAACCAAATCCGGACATTGCAGGTGAGCAAACACGTTTCAAGTGTGGCGAAACATCCAAGTGTCAGGGAAAGGATGGTACAATTACAACAAGAGATGGCGCAAACACAAGAAGTAGTAATGGATGGCCGGGATATTGGAACCCATGTACTGCCCCAGGCACAATTAAAAATATTCCTAACGGCATCAATTGAGGAACGGGCAAAGCGCCGTTATAACGAACTCGTTGACAAGGGAGAAACAGCTGACCTGGAACAAATTAAGAAAGACATCGCTGCCAGGGACCGTATGGACAGTGAACGGGAAATAGCTCCTTTGCGGCCTGCGTCTGATGCCCTTATGGTAGACACAACCGGCATGGGGATTAATGAAGTAATTGATGAAATTATTTCTTTATACCAGTGCAAAGTAGGGGGAGAAGGCGTATGAATCCTGCATACCGAATGGGCCGCAATTTTTTTAAAGGAATATTAAGCAGTTTGTTTAAAGTAAATGTGATTGGTGCTGAGAAGTTTCCCCAAGAAGAAGGATTGGTGGTATGCTGCAATCATATCAGCAACTGGGACCCCATGTTATTAGGTTCTTTTTGCCCTCGTAAAGTTCGCTATATGGCGAAGGATGAATTATTTCGTATTCCAATTGTATCCTCACTCCTTTTAAGTTGGGGGGCATTTCCCGTGAAAAGGGGTGCAGGTGACCGGGCTGCCATCCGCACCTCATTAGAAATTGCCCAGGGTGGCGATGTATTAGGGATTTTTCCGGAAGGGACACGAAGTAAAACAGGAAAACTTGGGAAGGCTTTACCTGGAGGAGCTATGATTGCCCTTCGTTCTGGTGTTCGAGTGGTTCCAGTGGCTATTGTGGGTCCCTATCGTTTATTTCGTCCCCTAAACATTATTTATGGTGAGGCAATTGATTTAAAAGAACTTGCCGGAGGGAAAGGAAATACTGCCTTAGCTGCCGAAATCATAATGAATGAAATACAAAAACTAATAGATGGTTTTCAGAGCGGCTCGCAGCGCTTTAAACACTAGTTTTTTTTCCAATTAATTGGTAAACTATTAATAAATCATTGGTTTTTGGTTTATTTTCAAGGAGGTATGGTCAATGGTAGATGAAAATCAAAAGGAAAATCAACAACAGCAAGGGTATAGTGTTGGAGACACCCTAACCGGGACGGTTAAACAGGTGGATGAAAAGCAAGCCCTTGTGGATGTAGGGTTTAACCAGAATGGAATTCTTCCCATCAGCGAAGTATCTAGCCTCCACATTGAGAAAGTTTCAGACGTTTTATCGGAAGGGAATACGATTACCGTTAAGGTCATTCGTAAAAATGACGAAAAAAATGAACTTATCCTATCAAAAAGAGCTGTAGATTCAGAAAAAGCCTGGGGTGAACTGCAGGAGAAGTTTAAATCCGGGGAGATTTTTGAAATTACAATTGCTGATATTGTCAAAGGCGGTTTAGTCGTAGACCTTGGGGTACGTGGGTTTATTCCTGCTTCCCATGTCGAGCGCCACTTTGTTGAAGATTTCTCTGATTATAAAGGGAAAACCCTTCCTGTTAAAGTCATTGAATTAGAAATGGAAAAGAATAAAGTGATCCTTTCCCATCGCGCGGTTCTTGAAGATGAAGCAAATCGCCGTAAATTAGGTATTTTTGACCAAATTAATGCGGGAGATGTAATAGAGGGTACCGTACAACGGCTCACTGATTTTGGTGCTTTCGTTGATATTGGTGGGGTAGATGGACTTGTTCATATTTCCGAAATTGCCCATAACCATGTAGAAAAGCCTTCTGATGTATTAAAAGAAGGAGATAAAGTAAAAGTAAAAGTATTAAAAACGGATAAGAATAATGAGAGAATTAGTCTCAGCATTAAAGCGGCTTTGCCAGGGCCCTGGGAAGCAGCATCCTTTAAAAATGGTTCTGTTGTTAAAGGCACAGTGAAACGCCTGGTGAGCTTTGGCGCTTTTGTAGAGGTGGCACCTGGGGTGGAAGGCCTTGTCCACATTTCTCAAATTGCCAATCGTCATGTGGCTACGCCGGATGAAGTGTTAAAGGTAGGGCAAGAAGTCAATGTGAAGATTCTTGACTTTAATCCTGAACAGGAACGCATGAGCTTAAGCATTAAGGAAGCGGAATCGGAAGCACCGAAGAAAGAAGTCAAGAAAGAAGTTGTCGCATACCAGGAAGATAGTGGATCCTTAGGGGTTTCTATTGGAGATCGTCTTGGGGATTTCGCGAAAAAACTGAAACAATAAATCGGGGGCATCTATGTCAAGATCATCAAGAAAAAAAGAACATATCCAATTGACTTTACGTGAAGAATGTCTAGGAATACAGAGTCTGGATGATGTTCAATTTGTCCATAATTGTCTCCCTGAATTTGCAATGGATGAAATTTCATTAAATACGTCGATCGGCGGACTCCAATTGAGTTCGCCGATTATCGTTAATGCCATGACAGGGGGCGCAAATGAAGTAACGGGAATTAATGAACATCTGGCGATGATTGCGCGAGAGACTAAACTTGCCATGGCGGTGGGTTCCCAAATGGCCGCCATTAAAGACCCGGGGGTTGAGGAAACCTATCGTGTTGTGAGAAAAGCGAATCCCAAAGGAATCATCTTTGCTAATATCGGGAGTGAAGCAACACCTGAGATGGCACAAAAGGCGGTAGACATGATTGAAGCCAATGGGCTGCAGATCCATCTAAATGCTGTGCAAGAATTGGTTATGCCTGAAGGAGACCGTACGTTTAAAGGGGTTCTCCAGAGAATTGAAAAGATTGTACAGGCACTACATGTTCCGGTGATTATAAAGGAAGTGGGATTTGGCATCAGTGGCCAACAGGCAAGGAAACTTGCCGAAATCGGTGTGTCTGCAATTGATGTTGGGGGAAAAGGCGGCACCAATTTTGCCCGGATTGAGAATGGCCGCCGGGAAAATCCCATGCTCTCTTTTAATGATTGGGGAATATCCACCGCTTCTAGCCTCCTCGAAGTTTCTTCGTTAAAACATAAAATAGGAATTGTTTCTTCTGGAGGAATTCGCACAGCCATAGACGTTGCCAGAGGGATTGCCCTGGGAGCCAGTGCTGCAGGCATTGCAGGTTCCTTTTTACACTATGCCGTAAAGGATCGATGGGAAGAAGGGGTATACTATGCCCATTTGTTGCATCAGGAATTGGCCAAGATTATGGGCGCACTGGGTGTAGCAACGGTGGAACAGTTAAGAAAGGTTCCTGTTATTATCAAAGGGGAGACGTACCACTGGGCAACCATGCGAGGGATTGATTGCAGAATATTCGCGCAGCGAGGTCTTGATTAAGGCTTTTTCTCCTGTTTTTTTGGTCATACTATGAACAAGAATGTTATTTTACTGGCCAAAGGAGAAAATCAAAAATTATGAATCCAGGTTATTTTACATATCTGTGCATTTTCATTTTATATATTTTGTTATGGATGAATTGGTTAACCCCCTTTCTGCAACAAATGCAAATAAGCGAGAAGACCTTTGCGCTTCTTTTAACCATGTATTTGGTGTTCAGTTTTGTGGTATTGCCTTATCAAGGATCTGTTCAGATCAATGTGGGCATTTTTGTATTTCCTGCTCTACTGTTGTACTGGGCCTGGGGAAAAGAGGGGAAAGACAGTCGCATTATGATTGTATCTTCTTTTTTATTAGTTGGCGTGAATTTGTTTTTGTTGCGGTATATCATTCGAATTGACCCGGTTTTATTAGTTATTAAGGAATCTTATCTTTGTGCATTCATTGCTATAATCCTTGGCTTGATTCTAGCCAAGAGTCAAAAGGATGTTTTCCTTATTCTGGGTTCAGGGCTTTATCTTATGGAGCTCCTCTTTCAATGGTGGTCCTATACCCGGGGAGGAGAGGTTTATTTTGGGGATGGCATGTTCAGCGATATTTTCCTTCTGTCTTTATTAGGGGGGCTTTTATTGCGCCGTGCATTTGAGTGGGTTATGTCTTGCCTGTCAATCCGTTTCCATTTATGATAGTATAGGTATCTTTTAGAATGTTTTTAAGAAGGGAATTATGCTATGGCTAATCCAGTAGTTGCAATTGTTGGCCGACCCAATGTTGGGAAGTCCACTATCTTTAATCGTATATTAGGAGAGCGTTTGGCGATTGTAGAGGACACTCCAGGGGTTACCCGGGACCGTCTTTATGGAATGGGAGAATGGTTAGATCGCTCTTTTCATTTAATTGATACAGGAGGAATTGGCTTTGGGGAAGAAGACCATTTTATGGCTCTTGTTCGCCATCAGGCTGAATTGGCTGTTGATGAAGCGGATGTGATTATTTTTGTTGTGGATGGCACAACAGGAATTACGGCAGAAGATCAAGAAGTATCGAAAATGTTGTTCCGCTCCAAAAAGCCTGTAATTTTAGCTGTGAATAAAATTGACAACCCCCAACGATTAAATGATATTTACGAATTTTATTCATTAGGGTTTGAACATGTTATTCCTGTTTCTGGTGCCCATGCCATTGGAATTGGGGATTTATTAGAAGAAGCAGCCCATTATTTTCCTGAGGAATTGGATGAGGAATATGATGAGGATATTATTCGGGTTTCCCTTATTGGCCGGCCTAATGTGGGGAAATCATCTCTTGTTAATGCCATTCTCGGGGAAGAGCGAGTAATTGTTAGTGATATTGCGGGGACAACCCGGGATGCCATTGATACCCCCTTTACTTTTCAGGACCAGGAGTTTGTGCTCATTGATACCGCAGGAATGCGGAAAAAGGGCAAAGTATATGAATCTACAGAAAAGTATAGTGTGATGCGTGCTCTACGGGCCATTGAACGTTCTGATGTGTGTCTTGTGGTCATTGACGGTGAACAGGGAATCATCGAACAGGACAAGAAAGTGGCTGGTTATGCCCATGAATCAGGACGGGGCGTAGTTATTGTCGTGAATAAATGGGACGCCGTTGTGAAAGACGATAAAACCATGCAAGAGTTTGTAGAATTGATTCGTACAGAATTTAAATATTTATCCTATGCTCCTATTTTATTTGTATCCGCAAAAACAAAACAAAGGGTACAAATGATTTTGCCAAAAGTGCATGAGGTTGCAGAACAACATTCCATGCGTATTCAAACCCCTGTTTTAAATGATTTAATTCAGGAAGCGATTACTGTCACACCTCCTCCATCTGATAAAGGGAGACGTTTGAAAATTAGCTATTCAACACAGGTTTCAGTTAAACCTCCAACATTTGTTTTATTTGTCAATGATGTTGAGTTGATGCATTTCTCTTATAGACGCCATCTCGAGAACAAAATTAGGGAGGCCTTCCCCTTTGAAGGTACGCCTATTCGCATTCTCGTAAGAAATAAATCAGAGTAAAAAGAGAGAAAAGGGGAAACTGGAGATGTTGTCTGCGGTTGCGATTGTTTTAGCTTATTTAATGGGGTCTATTAGTTTTAGTATTTTAATTGCTAAAAAAGTAGCGAAAATCGATATTCGAAAACATGGAAGTGGCAACGCTGGGGCTACCAACACCCTGAGGGTACTTGGAAAAGGCCCAGGAATTCTTGTTTTGCTTCTTGATGCTATAAAGGGTGTCGTGGCGATTCTTATTACTAAATATGTGTTTCATGGGGGAGATTGGGTTGTTGCTTTAAGTGGGTTAGCAGCTGTGGTAGGTCACAATTGGCCCATATTTTTTGGATTCCGGGGTGGAAAAGGGGTTGCTACAACCATTGGGGTTCTTCTGACTCTTGCTCCTATTCCTGCATTAATCTCTGTAGGGGTTACAATAGTCGTGATTGCCATTACCCGGTATGTTTCTGTGGGTTCTCTTGTTTTCATGGCTCTTATTCCTGTTCTCGTTTATTTTCGTGAGGCGCCCATGGCGTATGTGTTTTCCACCCTTGTAATTGGTATTCTCGGGTTTATAAGACATTGGGAAAATATTAAACGTCTTTTCAGTGGGCAGGAAAGGAAAATGGGACAATCCAAGAAATAAAGGGGGATTCAAAAGATGGCACAAGATATAGCAGTCATTGGAGCGGGGAGTTGGGGAACCGCTATTGCTACAGTTTTGGCTGAGCTCCACGAGAAAGTAATCCTTTGGGCACGCAGAGATGACCTTGCCCAGGAGATTAATGAACAACACGAAAATTCCGCCTATCTTCCAGGGGTTCGTCTGTCAGAAAAGATTGTTTGCGAAACATCCATCGAAAAAGGGGTTCGCAATAAAAAATATATCTTTCTCGTTGTTCCTTCCCATGCTATGCGTGAAACGGTACAACAAATCGCCCCTTATTTGCGTGAGGATGCCATTTTAATCCATGCAACAAAAGGGATTGAAATTGGTTCTTTGAAAAGAATGACAGAAGTGATTAAAGAGGAAATCCCTCTAGGGTTAAGGAATCGGGTAGCAGTTATTTCTGGGCCTAGCCATGCTGAAGAAGTGGCCATTCAATCTCCGACTACTGTCGTGGTTGCTTCAGAAAATATTAAAATTGCTGAAGAAGTACAGGATATTATAAATACAAACTTTTTCCGGGTTTATGCCAATCCTGATGTGATTGGCGTGGAAATTGGCGGGGCTTTGAAAAATATCATTGCACTTGGCGCCGGATTAAGTGATGGTTTGAATTTTGGAGACAATGCGAAAGCAGCCCTTCTCACGAGAGGCCTTGCCGAAATTAGCCGTTTCGGCATTGTTCTGGGAGGAAACCCTTTAACCTTTTCCGGGTTATCTGGTCTTGGGGATTTGGTGGTGACTGCCACCAGCCGCCATAGCCGCAATTGGCGGGCAGGAAATATGCTGGCCCAGGGATTGTCTATGGAAGAAATCCTGCAAAAAATGGGCATGGTTGTGGAAG
>CALNBV010000129.1 GCA_937874515.1 uncultured Paenibacillaceae bacterium
CTTCTCGCAAACAGTGGGCTTAACAGGCAATTTAGAACTTGTGGTTAAACATAAATAAGAAGGATGAAACACCCCTCGCCGGAATTCCAGTGAGAGGTGTTTCTATTTATGATCCGCTATGGACATTCATTTTGGAATAATAGATAAGGTTAAAGATAAAAGGAACGGCAAAGGTAATGAGCATGGCTTTTACCCTGGCGATAAACACCCCCATGTTAAAAGGCTTAGTAACATAATCATCCGCACCTAGCCCTAATCCGATAATTTTGTCCGGATCCTCACTTTTTGCGGACAAAATTAAAACAGGGGTCACTCCTTTTTCTCGAATTCTCCGCAATACTTCAAATCCATCAACAACAGGTAACATGAGATCTAACACAATGAGATGGTACGTATTGGGATTTATAAAACCAAGAGCTTCTTGCCCATCATATGCTGAATGAATTTCATACCCTTCCTTCTGCAAATATCGAGATACCAGCTGGTTGATTTCCTTATCATCTTCAACAACAAGAATTTTCACAATTTCCATTCTTTCTCCTCCCAAAATCCCAATCCTAACCATTACATTAACAAAAACACCCAAAAAATAGAAGAACAGTTGCCGAAACTAATGCCATTAGTTATAATAAGCTAACCGCATTAGTTTTCTGAAATTTCTTAACTATTAAACTTACAGCCTTATTAAAAAATGAGTTACCATCGGTACACTCAAACTTATAAATCCTGCTGAAAAAGGAGAGATTTTCATGCAAATGAACCATGAAAAAACAGTGTATCAACTGGCCTTTCTCCCCCGTATTTTTCCTGTGAATTGTTATATTGTTGAAGAAGAATATGAATTAACCTTAATCGATACCGGACTTCCTTACAGTTGGAAAGGGATTCTTCACGCTGCCCGAAAAATTGGGAAACCTATTACTAAAATCCTCTTGACCCACGGACATGAAGACCATATTGGTTCACTGGATCGACTGAAAGAAATTCTGCCAAATGTGCCCGTCTATGTGTCTAAAAGGGATGCTCGTTTAATGTCTGGGGATCGATCCCTGGATGATACAGAACCCAATACCCCCATTCGGGGTGGCGTTCCCAAAAAGTTGAAAACAAGGGCTGACATTCTCCTTCAGGATGGGGACCAGATTGGGTCTTTACTTGCCATTAGCACCCCCGGGCATACCCCTGGTTCCATGTGTTTTATGGATACACGGAATAACGCATTGATTGTTGGTGATACCATGCAAACAAGGGGCGGGTTTGCCATAGCAGGACAAATACGTCCTTTTTTTCCCTTCCCAGCTTTAGCCACATGGAATAAACAAGAGACCATTAAAAGTGTGCGAAAACTTCTTACGTTCCAACCATCTCTCATCGCTGCGGGACATGGCAAAATGCTGCTCAATCCTGGCGAAACAATAGAGAATACACTGGCTAAAACACAAGAGAAGATCCCTACCCAAAGGAGCAACGACTATGTCACCAAGAATCGGCCTTGATTTACCTACATTATTACAAACCGCCACTGAAATCGCAGATCAGAAGGGAATGGAAGCTGTTACCCTGGCTTCCCTGGCCCAAAAGCTTGAGATTAAATCCCCATCTCTATATAACCATGTGAATGGATTAAACGGATTACGGACAAAAATGGCCATCTTCGGCCTTGAACAGCTCCACCACACCCTGATTCATGCAGCCAATGGACGCTCAGGAGATGTTGCAATTCGTGCCATGAGTAGAGGATATGTAACGTTTGTCCGTTCCCATCCCGGTTTATACGAAGCCACCCTTCAGGCTCCCGACCCCTCTGACCCTGAGGTACAACAGGCAGGAAAACCCATCGTTGATTTAGTGCTCCAGGTGCTAGAACCATATGGATTAAACGAAGAAGAATCCCTCCATATCACCAGGGGGCTACGCAGCCTTCTTCATGGGTTTGCTTCTCTGGAACAAAAAGGAGGGTTCGGCCTTCCTCTAAATCGTGATGAAAGCCTTGATTTATTAATAGAAACGTATTTGGCAGGCATTCAGGCTAAAAAAAGCAAGTACTAACAACTTATTATTAAGGAGTGAATTGCGAAGTGTTTACTGTCCACGTCTCTTTTCAAGTGAAAGCAGATTCAATTTCCGCATTTAAAGAAGCTTCCCTGGAAAACGCCCAAAACAGCATCAAAGAAAAAGGCATTACCCGTTTCGATGTAATGCAAAACCAAGAAGATCCTTTAAAGTTTTTGTTCGTAGAAACATATCTTTCAACGGAAGACCAGCAAAAACACAGGGAAACCGAACATTACCAAAAGTGGCGTTCGATTATTCTAGATTTATTAAAAGAACCCTATACCTTTGAGAAATTCAATCCTATTTTCCTTGCAGACTAGGAGGCCACTCCTTCATGTCTGCTTTTTTTATTAAACAGTTGACATTCTAATTTTTCATTCTATAATTAAATTAACAATTAACAAATTGTTAATAATAAAATCGAATATCCTATTCTAAGCGAGGAAAACCAATGTCAAATAAAGAGAACTTGGCTGGCGACAAGCCAGTTGGCGACGGCGACAGCCTTAGTTGCACTTATGCAGATAAGATAAAATATAATAAAATCTCATCTGCTGAAAAAGCATTAGAGCAATATGATGTGAAAAAATATCGTACGCCAGACGGTTATACGTCAGACATTGCTGTTTTCACCATTGTTTCTGAACATGTGGCTGAATACAAACCCCCACTCATGTCTTTGAAAATCATGTTAATTAAACGGTCTACACTTAACGCAGAAGGAAATGTGAACATTGAGGCTGATAAATGGGCATTACCTGGAGGATTTGTGCAAGAGTATGAAACAGCTTTTGCGGCAGCTAGACGAGAGTTAGAAGAAGAAACGGGTGTTAAGGGCATTCATATTCAACATTATGGCGTTTACGACCAACCTGGGAGGGATCCACGAGGCTGGATTATATCCAACGCCCATTATGCCATTGTGCCCGATCGTTTATTATCAAATAGAAAAGCCAACGATGATGCGGCGGAAGTTGAATTATTCTCAACGGAAGAGGTTTTAAAACTT
>CALNBV010000130.1 GCA_937874515.1 uncultured Paenibacillaceae bacterium
GGTTACCCCGGTTACCCCAGTTACCCCAGTTACTCCGGTCACCCCGGTTACTCCTGTTACTCCTGTTGCACCAGTGGCTCCGGTTGCTCCGGTTTCGCCAGTAACTCCAGTTACTCCGGTCACCCCGGTTACTCCGGTTTCGCCAGTAACTCCAGTTACTCCGGTCACCCCGGTTGCTCCAGTTGCTCCAGTGGCTCCATTAATCTGATCTGTATCTAATAATTGGATATCATCTACTAAAACATCTGCTGTTCCAAAAACAGCTGCTTTTGCAATTACGACAAGTGCAAATGCTCCATTGAGTGGGACAGGAGTAGTATTTTCATAAACCTCCAACCAATCATTTTCAAGAACATTTGGAAGACGATTATAAAAAACGTTAAATATTAGTCCGTACCCTATAAATTCAAATGTCGATGAAAAATAGGCAACTGCTAGAGTTATAGGAGGGCTAGGTTGCGAACCGATTTTCGTCAAAGAAGTAATTAATTCTAAATTTGAACCGGGCATAACGGGGACAAGCTGTAATAAACTTGACTCGCTATTCCCTCCTGGAAATAGTGCGCTAAATATACCTGTATGACTAAATGTAGTGATCAAGGATACATTATCTGCTGTAAATGGGGCAAAAGTCCCTGTTTCAAAACTACTATTAATAATTAAATTATCAATACCCAGTTTTACTTCTCCTTTCCTAAAATAAAAAAATAGTGTTACCCACCTCATAGAGAGGATAGGCTCCCATTACTGCATAAAACAAACCCCATGTTTATACACGGGGTGACATCATTTGTAAAAACTAGCTAAAGTGTAAAAGACAACATCTACTGGTGTATTTCAATTTATTCTAAATTACTATTGATTGTTCATTTTTTAAACACACAAATAACCCCTCCTATCATGTTCAATGGAGGGGTTAAAGGACTTTATTTTAACGAAAAAAACTCCTTTGTCTTCCAGAGGTATTCCTCTAACTGGGCTACATTTTTTTCATAACTAAAGTTTTGTGCTGTTTGAATGCCGTTATCTATTAATTTTCCCCTAAGTTCTTCATCGTGTAAAAGACGAATAATGCCTCCTGCCAGCCCTTGAATATCTCCTGGATCAAACAGCAACGCATTTTCTCCATGTTCTGCATACATATTGATGCCTCCACATTTGGTACTGACTACAGGGACACCTGTGGCCATTGCTTCTAATGGAGGAAGGCCAAAACCTTCGTACAACGATGTACATACTAATAGAGAAGAATCATGAAAAGTGGCTGCCAATTTCTCCTTAGAGGGATTAATAATATATTCAATGGGATAACTTTTTACAGACAGATTATTTTTATAAGGCATTACCCATTTCACTTTAAATCGAACCCCTAGACGCCATACCCTTTCTAAAGTCTCTAGTGCAATGTCGGTTCCCTTCAATCGTACAGTAGGGTTATTAATTAATAAAATAGTAGGTTCAGTCAATTTATTGTCTTTAGGATTAAAAATAGATAAATCAATACAGCAGGGTAATAGAGAGGCTTTCCGTTGGAACTTTGTGAGGATCATCTTCGATAAAAGTTGTGAGGAGGCAAGAAGGGCCACATTCTTAGAATAGTTTTGTTGCATATATTCCCGTTGAATAGTCACGTTGTAATCTCTGGGGATGTCTCCGAATAAAAAGGGATAGCCTTGCTCCCAATATACCACGGGATACGGTGTAGAAGACAATTCATTCAGTTGATCAAAAAATCCAGCCACAACAACATCCGAACCTTCCAAATAACTTTTATAAGGCTCAGAAGAGGGAATCACCGTTTCCTTACTAATATAAATTTTCATATGTTCATGAAAAATAGGGAAGGTGGGGTCATTGGTACGAAGTAAGGCATGCACTTGATGGCCTTTCATTTGCAGCCACTTCATTTGTTCCACTAACATTTTTAATCCGCCAGTCATAGACTTGTGAGGTAAGATAAAAGTAATATTTAAAGGTTTTCGTTTCATGCTTTGCAGGGGATGGGATAAGTATTCATCAATGGGGTATTCTTTCTTTTCTTTTTGCGGGGGATAGATTTTGATGATTTGCGCTCCATTGTCTCCAATTTTCACTTCCTCATAATGAAAATCAAAATCCGTAAAATCAATTTGGGACCAACGGCTTATATGTTTTTCATGGGGATTATCTAAGTAATACTGCTGGGAATGGGGATAGAGTGGAGTGGTAATAATCAATGTTTTATTTGTTTTCTCTAACAATTCCTTAATGAGGTTTTTTCCATCACTTTTCGTGAAATTTTGTATAAGATCAATTAATAAAATAACATCATAATTCTCTAATTTAGGCAGTACGTTTTCAAGAGGATCGTAAAATATGTTGTGATATATATAGTCATATATCGGATTTTTATATCCTTGGTGTATTTCTATCCCATCGATTTGTACGAGCCAATCTTTTTGTTCATACCGTTCAAAGGGGAGGTCTAACACTTCCCTAACCAACACACCATACTTACCAAACCCAATTCCTACATCTAAAACTGTTACTGGTTGTTCAGCTATAACATGGTCTAGAATAATTGGGGCTATTTGATAGTAGGATACTGGCATCATAACCCTCCTTTACCCCGTTTATTCTATAGTAGGGTATAATTTTATAAATTGAGCCCCATTATCTAAAATGTATTGAATCCAATACTCGCATTTATAATTTCTAAAGTCCTCCTTTTCCCAACGGCTTTTATGTTCCTCGAATGTATTACCCAGGTATTCTGTTTGATGGGCTGGATATAGGGGAGTAGATACAATCAGGGCTTTATTGGTATGTTGTAATAATGTCTCTAACACCAGATGACCTTCTTCTTTCGTGAAATGCTCCAATACATCGATAAGAAGAACACAGTCATATTTTTGTAATTGGGAATGTACATTGAGAATGTCTCCGTAATGAACATGATTATAAACATAGTCATGAATGGGATTCCGGTATTGTTCATAGGCCTCCACACCATCTACGCGTACAATCCACTGCTCTTTATAATATCGTTCAAAGGGAACTTCCATGTTTTCTCGAATAAGTACTCCGTATTTACCAAAACCTACACCCACATCCAAAATGCTGGATGGGTCTGACAGCAAAACGTGATGTAACACCGTTGGTATTGCCTGATAAAAGGAAACGGGCATGACGAACCCCCTTTACATAAATAGGTTTTTCCCTTTACTCGATATATGTATTTCATATCAAAAACATACATTTAAACAAAACAAAAAGACGTTTTTTGCATTCAATCAAAAAACGTCTCATTGATCAATCTATTTTAGTTTTTAACTTTTACCCGTCTCCGGCGCTCACGATAAGGTTTTTCACCTTTGTGTTTTTCCGCTCTACTCTTTTTCACTCTTAAAGGAGCCTCATCTGTTAATTTAACCTGTCCCTGATCTTTGGGTTCCTTGGTTAAAATTTTTAATGCAGCAGAAACAAGGGTAACTGGGTCTTCTTCCTGCATGAGATGTTTGGCAATCCCATGATATGAATAAAGGTTCGCTTTCCCGGCAATTTCCATTAATAAATCGGCAGCTTTCCGCTGTTGGTTTTCTATCGCTTCTTCTTTTGAAGGAACGGAAACCCATTCCATTGTCCGTTTCGTCACTTTTTCAATGGTTTTGATATGATCAATTTCAGATGGAGTAACGAAGGTTAAAGCCATCCCTGTTTTCCCGGCACGCCCTGTTCGGCCAATACGATGGACGTAACTTTCTGGATCCTGGGGAAGATCGAAATTATATACATGGCTTACACCGCTAATATCTAAACCACGAGCAGCCACATCCGTAGCAACTAATAAATTAATTCTTCCTTCTTTAAATCGTTTCATGATGGAACTGCGTTTATCCTGGCTAATGTCCCCATGAATTCCTTCCGCTTTATAACCGAATTTGTTTAAAGCCTCGGATAATTCATCTACTCTGCGTTTTGTACGGCCAAATACAATAGCTAATTCTGGATTGTTCACATCGAGAAGGCGGCAAAGGGTTGGGAATTTTTCACTTTCCCTCACTTTATAACAAAGCTGGGATACATTCTTAACGGTAACTTCTTTTGCTTTAATCGCAACGGTTTCCGGGTCTTTCATATAGGTTTTTGCAATTTGCAAAACTGCTTTAGACATAGTTGCAGAAAAAAGAAGGGTCTGTTTTTCTTCAGGCATTTCACTCAAGATCATCGTGATGTCTTCAATGAAACCCATATTCAACATTTCATCAGCTTCATCCAATACAACCATTTCTATGGTTTTCAATCGAATGGTTTTCCGACGCATATGGTCCATTAAGCGCCCAGGGGTAGCTACAATAATTTGCGGCTTTTTCTTTAATGAGCGAATTTGTTTGTTCATTTCCTGACCGCCATAGATGGCCAGGGCATGGACGTTTTGGAATCGTCCAATTTTATTAATTTCTTCTGCTACCTGAATTACTAATTCCCTTGTTGGAGCAATAACAATTCCCTGTATTTTTTCTGCCTCTACGTCTACCATATTTACAAGTGGCACACCAAAGGCCACTGTTTTCCCTGTGCCTGTTTGCGCTTGTCCAATGATATCCCGCCCCGTTAATGCGATAGGAATCGTTTGCTCCTGAATAGGGGTTGCTTCCTCAAATCCCATATGAGTTAGGGCACGATGGATATTATGATGTATTTCAAATTCATAAAAAGTACTCAACAATATTCTCCTTTATAACTTAACTTTAATTTTATTATTCCCAAAAAGTCGGCTTTTTCTCCCACCAATTGGTCAACCTCAAACTTATAAATTCAAACACACTAAAAAAGGGGCAATTCCTCTCTTGGAATTGCCCCATTATTTTAAGTTGCAATGTTCAAAATTAGAGTTTTACTACGTTAGCTGCTTGAGGTCCACGGTTGCCTTGAACGATTTCAAACTCAACTTGTTGGCCTTCTTCTAAGCTTTTAAAACCGTTTCCTTGAATAGCAGTGAAATGTACGAATACATCGTCTCCACCTTCACGTTCGATAAATCCAAAACCTTTTTCGGAATTAAACCATTTAACTTTTCCAACCATGTTTTACGGTCTCCTTACATAAATAAATTGATAAAAAGCAAAAATCCAAAAAACTCATTCGTCCCAAACCAGAGACCGCTCAATGGTCCTTTGCAAATTCCTGACTTTTTAACTTACTAACAGCTTATCATTTTCTTAAAGAAAATTCAATGGAAAAACAAGCTTTAGTCTCTTACATATGTTGTTGATTCTGATTCATAAATAAACGGGCTAAGCTCGCCTTTTGCATATAAATGAAGTTCATGCATGGCCCGTGTACAGGCTGTATAAAAGAGTTTTCGTTCACTCTCTTTACAATAGGTTTCACAAGAAGCATCAAAAATGATTACCCCATCAAATTCCACCCCTTTTGCCAGATAAGAAGGAATGACCAGGGTTCCTTTTTCAAAGGAAATGGTTTCTTTTGAAACTAAGCGAAGGGAAATGAATGGTTGTAAAGCTTCATAAACTGCCTTACTTTCCATGGCGCTTTTTCCGATTATAGCGATACTTTGAGAACCAGATGCTTGAAGTTCCTTAATCTGATGAATTATTTCCCCAATTCTCTCTTGATCATCCTTCACCTGTGTAATCGTAGGTTTTTTTCCATCTCGTTGAAAAGGTTCTATCTCTTCTCCACCTGGGATGAACCCCCGGGTAAAATCTACAATTTGGCGGGTAGAACGATAGCTCCGCTTTAAAACAATCACTTCAGTATGTTCTTGATTATGCAATTCATCCTGATCAATCAGGGTTTTATTTCCGGCTGAGTGGGAAAAAATCGCCTGATTCACGTCTCCCAAAATGGTCATTTTCCCCCGGGGAAATAATCTTCTTAAAAACTCGAATTGAAAAGGAGAATAATCCTGAGCTTCATCAATAAACACATGGCGAATACTATTATTCGTATGAAATCCCACAATTTTTTCATTTAAGTATAAGTAAGGGGTGGCATCTTCATAGGCGAGTTCTGAACGGTCTAACTTCTCTATTGTTTGCCCACAAATGACACTCCAATTAGGGGTTAAGTTTCTTATTTGAGCAAAGAACTGCCTGTAGATTTTTTTTGTATCAACAAACCCCATCCCTTTTACCATACGGCGCAAGGGTCTAATGAATTTTTGGACCACAATTATAGAAAGCAATTCTCGCTCACGGTCCGAATCATCAAATGTATCTTCTGAATAACGCCTTTTCTTTTGTAAGTTTTGATGGGCACGAATATAAGTTTCTTCATCCAATAATTCTATGGCTTCTTCAACCCAGGGTTCATTACGTTCCTTCCGGGCAAATTCCTTTAGCTGTTTTAACAGCCACTCACTTAAAAATTTCAAGCGATTGGGGATGGATAAATAGGAATCATAGGAATAAAACTGGTCCCAAATTTCCTTTGATGAAATAAGAACTTTTCCCCGTAGTTTCAGGTTTTTGAAAATCATCCCGTCTTGTTTTAAGTGTTCTGCGTACTCATCGATAACATGTAAGAATTCTTTGGAGGCCTTATAATTAATGCCTTCAATTCGTTCCTGGTACCCCTTTTTGTGAACAGCTGTTAAAGTGTACTCCATTTGTGTAAACGGATCTTCAAGCTTAAAGGATTTTCCAAGCAAATGGGTTAAATATTCCTGGAACGTGGTTTGTTGCATATTTTCTTCCCCTAATTCGGGAAGTACAGTAGAAACGTAACTATTAAACATGGGGTTGGGGGAAAATAGGACAATTTGTTCTGCCTTTAATGTTTCTCGATACCGATATAATAAATAGGCTACCCGTTGTAACGCTGCAGAAGTTTTCCCGCTCCCCGCCGCCCCCTGTACAATAAGAACAGAACTTCGTTCATTTCGAATAATTCTGTTTTGTTCTCTTTGGATAGTAGCCACAATGCTTTTCATTTGTGAATCTGCTTTATTCCCAAGCACTTCTTGCAACATTTCATCCCCAATGGTGACCCCTGTATCAAACATGCTAATCATTTGGCCATCCCGGATGATAAACTGCCTTTTTAGTTCCATGGTTCCCGTGATCATGCCACCTGGTGTTTTATATTGGGCAGGCCCGGGTGGATAATCATAATAGAGGCTAGATACAGGAGCTCGCCAATCATAGATTAAAAAATTTTCCCCCTCATCATCCATTAAAGAGGCAATTCCTAAATAAATTTGGTCCGCTTTTTTTGCTTCATCCTCTAAAAAGTCAATTCGCCCAAAGTAGGGAGAACTTTCAAGTTTTTTCAATGCTTTTAGTTGAGTAAAATCATGGCGGTGGGTGACTTCTCTTTCCGTAAGAATTTCCGCCTGTTGCCTCATACTGGCATAGGTTTCTGCCATTTCATAAAGATCTTCTGAGTTCACTGTTACATCATCCCAGAAGTTTTTACGGATTTCTACAATTTCAGATTTTAAATCCCCAACACGCTCTTGCAGTGCAGAAATCCGCTTTTTTATAACTTCTATAACGAAATCTACTCGTGCCTGTTCCTCCATCCTACTCACATCCTTCGCCATTTTTTCATCTATTTTTCAAGGGTTATTCGCTTTTTTTGTCGTTTAATGTGTGTGGAAATTTTTTGGACAATTCAGTATTATATATTATAAAGAAAACTTGGCTTGCAACAAGCCTTTACGCTTCGGGGAGGCTTTTTTTATGGGTAAATTAGAAGAAATCGTAGAATTTAACCAGGATTTTGTAGATGAAAAGTGCTTTACCCCTTTAACTAATAGGGAATATGAGAAAAAACCGGTCCTCATTCTTTCGTTTATGGACTCCCGCTATATCGAGTTCATTCCAAAAACCATGAATTTAAAAGTAGATGATGCGAAAATTATCCAAAACGATGGGGGGATTATTAGCCATCCCTTCGGCAGTGTAATGCGCAGTATTATTGTTTCCATTTATGAGTTAAATGTAAATGAAATTTTTGTCATTGGACGAAATGATTGCAGAAATCAAAACAAACAATCTTCATGCCTTCATAAGCTAATGGAAAATGACCACTCCCTTCATAAAATAAAAACGTTGCAACATGTGGGCATTAACGTAGAAAAATGGTTGGAAGAATATGATAATCCTATTGATGGTTTACGTCAAAATATAAATATGATTAAAAATCATCCTCTTCTTCCTGAGCAGGTGGCTGTCCACGGGTTGATTATGAATCCGGCATCGGGTAAATTAGACCTTATTGTAAACGGATACAAAGAGGGGAAATCTGTAGTTCCTTCTTTTTCATAGAATATAATAAAAGCCGCTTTTTCTGCGAAAAGCGGCTTTTGTTTTGTATATTAAGATTTATTTACAAAATCAATCATTCTCCTGTATACACTATCATCCCCAACCAAAACCAGGGTATCGCCTTCACGTAAAATAACATGGGGACCCGGGGAAATGGTGACTTCTGTCTCCCTTCTTAAAGCAACGACCGTTGCCCCTGTATTTTGCCATAACTGATGATCGGCAATGGTTGTACCTATTAAATGAGAGCCTCTGGGGACCTTTACCTCCACCGGGTTATAGGGCGTTAAATTGCGCAACCGGTCCGAGAAATTAATAATATCCTTTAGTACTTCTTCAAATTTTCTATCAATGTTTTTCTTTTCTTTCAACAAAATCTCTAAATCCTGTTTTAAGGAATACACTGACTTCATGTATTTAAACTTATTTACATAATGGTACGCCTGTTCAACGGATAGGACCATAATTTCCTTTCCCTGAGAAACGTCCACAATTTTTTCCTCTTTTAACAGACCGATGGCTTTTCTAATGGTTTCCGGTGAAACCTGATATTGGCTGGCCAATAAGGTTCTGCCAGAGATTTTTTTATGAATAGGAAATTCTCCCTTAATTATACGATGGGCAATATCTAAAGATATTGATCGATAGATAGGAATGTCTTGCATGGTTATTCTCCTCAAATTTATTCTTACCTGATATTATTCCTAAATAAGGAACAAAACAAGTACATTTAAAAGGTGATTTACTCCCCAATTTATCATACAATCATCCTATGGATAATTTCATAATGAAAGGTGAATTACATGAGCATTTTGACTGTGACAAATTTAAGCCATGGTTTCGGCGATCGAGCCATTTTCGATGATGTTTCTTTTCGTCTCTTAAAAGGGGAGCACATTGGATTAATTGGTGCCAATGGAGAAGGTAAATCTACCTTCATGAATATAATCACCAGTAAACTAGAACCAGACCAGGGGAAAATAGACTGGTCAAAAAACGTACGGGTAGGTTACCTTGATCAACATACGGTTCTTGAACGAGGGTTAACCATTCGTGACGTATTACGAAGTGCCTTTAAATACCTTTTCGATTTAGAAACAGAAATGAATTCCATTTGTGATCAAATGGGGGAAGCTTCCCCGGAAGAATTAGAAAAATTGCTTGAAGATATGGGGACCATTCAGGATTTATTAACCAATAATGATTTCTATATTATTGACGCAAAAGTCGAAGAAGTTGCACGGGGACTTGGTTTAGAAGACATTGGACTTGATCGGGATGTGCAAGATTTAAGTGGGGGACAACGAACGAAAATTTTGTTGGCAAAATTGCTTTTAGAAAAGCCGGATATTTTACTGTTAGACGAGCCTACTAACTATTTGGATGAACAACATATTGAATGGTTAAAACGCTACCTGAATGAATATGAGAATGCCTTTATCTTGATTTCCCATGACATTCCTTTCCTAAATAGCGTAATTAATCTTATCTATCATATGGAAAATCAACAACTGAATCGTTATGTAGGGGACTATGAGAATTTCCTGCAAATTTATGAAATGAAAAAATCACAACTGGAATCAGCATATAAAAAACAACAACAGGAAATTTCCGACCTGAAAGATTTTGTTGCCAGAAATAAAGCGAGAGTATCCACCAGGAATATGGCCATGTCTCGCCAGAAGAAATTAGACAAAATGGATATTATTGAATTAGATAAAGAAAAGCCGAAGCCAGAATTTAATTTTAAAGAGGCAAGAGCATCCGGAAAGTTAATTTTTGCTACAAAGGACCTGGTTATCGGATATGATGAACCTTTATCCCGCCCTCTGAATCTCCAAATGGAGAGAGGACAAAAGATCGCCCTTGTTGGAGCAAATGGGATTGGGAAAACCACCTTGCTTAAAAGCATCCTGGGTATTAATTTCCCTGTTTCCGGATCTGTTGAAAAAGGGGATTACTTGCATATTGGTTATTTTGAACAGGAAAGCCGGGAATCCGTCCAAAACACCTGCATTGAAGAAGTATGGCAAGAGTTTCCCTCCTATAGCCAATATGAAGTACGAGCTGCTCTTGCTAAATGCGGTTTAACGACAAAACATATCGAGAGCAAAATTCAAGTATTAAGCGGTGGAGAAAAAGCCAAAGTTCGCTTATGCAAAATTATCAATAAAGAATCCAATTTACTGGTATTAGATGAGCCTACCAACCATTTAGATGTAGACGCCAAAGAAGAGTTAAAAAGAGCTTTAAAAGCTTATAAAGGAAGTATCCTTCTCATCTCCCATGAACCTGAATTTTATCGGGAAATCGTAACTGATGTGTGGAACTGTGAATCCTGGACCACCAAGGTGTTTTAGTTAGTATGGTAATAATCCTTAATAAACTGATAAAATAACTTTTCTGTTGGCAACAAATCCCGTTCAGATGGAGTTATAACACCCACGGTTCGTGTAACCGTGGGTTCACTTATAGGTAACTTCACGGTTTTTCGCGGTAAGCTATCAATTAACGTAATTTCCGGAATGAGTGTAACCCCTAAACCCGCTGCAACTAGTCCTTTGATGGCATCAATATCATCTCCCTCAAAAGAAACAATAGGTTGAAATCCAACACCTTCACATGCTTTCACAACCAGGTCTCTTAAAATAAACCCTTCGGGGAATACTACAAAAGAATCATCTTTTAATTGGTTTAATCGAATAGAAGGCTTGTCTGCAAGGGAATGGTCTGTTGGTAAAAGGGCAACAATATCTTCTTCAAACAACACATGGCCTTGAATGGATTTGTTTCCATCAGGCACAGGACCAATTAATGCTAAATCAATTTTCCCTTCTGCTACGGAATTGATGAGAAAGCGATAGGAGCCCTGGTGCAACTCGAATTTAACATCGGGGTGTAATTCACGAAAGGCAGAAATAGCTGTGGGCAACGTTGAAGCAGCTAGACTACTGGGAAAGCCAATGCGTACTGTCCCTCTTTCAGGATCAAGGGATTCAGCAATTTCTAACTTGGCATTTTCAATCACTTGCATGGCTTGTTGCATATGCTCTAGAAACTTCCGTCCGATATGGGTTAGCTTTACATTACGTCCATCCCGTACGAACAATTTCACACCTAAATCCACTTCCAGATTAGAAATTTGTCGGCTTACTGCAGATTGGGCAACATGTAGTGAAAATGCAGCTTCACTTACATGCTCCCGTTTGGCAACTTCAATAAAATACTGTATTTGTCTTAATTCCATTTGTTCACCTCCAAAAGGATTAATCACTTTTTGATATGAATCTTATCTATATATTATATTGTTTCGATTGATTTCCACAAGTATAATAATCTTGTGAATTAAAGAACAAACATTTTATAGAAATAAACCATGTTATATGCAAATTTACATTATTTGCTAATCACTGGTTGGTGAATAATGTAATTGTTGCATGTAACAGAAGGAGGAAGACCGAGCATATGACTACTTTATTAGAAAAAGAAGTAAATGAAGAAATGGAAATTGCAAAAGGTTATGTAGACGGAGTTTATGAAACTGTACTCAAACGGAATCAAGGTGAAAGTGAATTCCATCAAGCTGTTAAAGAAATTTTCGATTCCTTAGTTCCTGTTTTTGCACAACATCCTGAGTACATGAAAGCTGGGATTCTTGAAAGAATCGTTGAACCAGAAAGAATTATCACTTTCCGTGTTCCCTGGGTTGATGATCAAGGAAACGTACAT
Organism: uncultured Paenibacillaceae bacterium; assembly: GCA_937874515.1. Classification (GTDB taxonomy): domain Bacteria; phylum Bacillota; class Bacilli; order Aneurinibacillales; family Aneurinibacillaceae; genus CALNBV01. Next base: position 12,006 of record CALNBV010000130.1, read on the forward strand.
GTAAACCGCGGTTTCCGTGTACAATTCAGCAGTGCAATTGGACCTTACAAAGGTGGCTTACGCTTCCATCCTTCTGTTAATGCTAGTATTATCAAGTTCTTAGGCTTTGAACAAATCCTGAAAAACTCCCTTACTGGCCAACCAATCGGTGGTGGTAAAGGTGGTTCTGACTTCGATCCTAAAGGCAAATCTGACATGGAAGTTATGCGATTCTGCCAAAGCTTTATGACTGAACTTTGCAAACACATTGGTCAAGATACTGACGTTCCAGCTGGTGATATCGGTGTTGGCGGACGTGAAATCGGGTACCTTTTTGGACAATATAAAAGAATTCGTAACGCTTATGAAGCTGGCGTATTAACTGGTAAAGGCCTTGGCTACGGCGGAAGCTTAGCTAGAACTGAAGCTACTGGTTATGGTACTGTTTATTTCGTACAAGAAATGCTCAAAGACCAGGAAGACAGCTTCGCTGGCAAAACTGTTGTTGTTTCTGGTTCTGGTAACGTTGCAATTTATGCCATTGAAAAGGCACATCAATTTGGCGCTAAAGTTGTCGCTTGCTCTGATTCCAATGGTTACATCTATGATGAAAATGGAATTAACCTTGAAACAGTTAAACAATTAAAAGAAGTAGATAGAAAACGCATTTCTGAGTATGTAAATGCACATCCACATGCACAATATGTTGAAGGTTGCGCAGGCATCTGGAACATTCCTTGTGACATAGCTCTTCCATGTGCTACTCAAAACGAAATTGATGAAGCATCTGCCAAAGTTCTTGTTGCTAACGGCGTTAAAGCAATTGGTGAAGGGGCAAACATGCCATCTACATTAGAAGCAATCGAAGTATTCCTTAACAATAATGTTCTCTTTGGGCCTGCTAAAGCTGCTAATGCTGGTGGGGTAGCAGTTTCCGCTTTAGAAATGGCGCAAAACAGCCAACGAATTGCATGGACTTTTGAAGAAGTAGATGCTAAATTACATGACATCATGGTTAACATCTACCACAATAGCAAAAATGCTGCTGAAAAATATGGCTGCCCTGGCAACTTCGTTGTAGGTGCTAACATTGCTGGCTTCCTCAAAGTTGCTAATGCAATGATGGTTCAAGGGATTGTTTAATAAATAAAAATCAAAGGGTTATCACGTTAATGTGATAACCCTTTTTTTCTTTACATAGCTGGTGGGAGGTAAGATTCATGGATCTGTATTTTATAATGGCAAATCTCATCTAAATCCTTTGGATCATGGGAAACCATTAAGCAAGTCATTTCTGCCTTCCTTAATATATCTCCTAATTCCTTGCGGATGTTTTCCTTTAAATCCACATCTAAATTACTAAAAGGTTCATCCAACAAAAGGAGGGCAGGCTTAGGTGCCAATGCTCGTGCTAAAGCCACCCTTTGTTGCTGGCCACCGCTCAATTCATGGGGATAGCGTTTTTCTAAACCATGCAATTGAACAAGTTCCAACATTTCCATTACCCGCTTATGGCGTTCCTTTTTGCATAATTTATGAAGGCCAAATTCAATATTTTTTAACACGGTAAGGTGGGGAAACAACCCATAATCCTGAAATACCATGCCCACTCCCCGGTGTTCAGGGAGAACAAAATGTGTATCATCAAAAACCACCTTTCCTGAAATAACGATGGATCCTTCAGTAGGCATTTCTAATCCGGCAATTAATCGCAATAAGGTGCTTTTTCCGCTTCCACTTGGCCCTAAAAGTCCTACAATTTCCCCTTTTTTCATGGTAAATGATAACTGATTTATAATGGATGGTTGTTCCCTTTGATATGAAAAGGAAAGATTCTGAACGTTAATAAATGTCATGATTCCGATCTCCTTCCCAATTGATGAAAAATAAAAATGGAAAGCAAACATACGCCGATAATAAACAGGGAAGGAATAGCTGCCTCTGCAATTTGTTCATTGCTGGCATACTGATAGGTTTTTGTGGCCAAGGTTTCAAAATTGAAAGGTCGTAGCAATAATGCCATAGGCAGTTCCTTTATGATTTCTACAAATGTCAGAAGTGCACCACCCAGGAGTGTCCCCTTTAGTAAGGGTAAATCCACTTTAAAAAAGGTACGAGTAATGCTATGCCCTAACAACCTGGAAACCTCCAGGTACCTTACCCCCATCTTTTGAAATCCTGCCTCTACAGGATTATAGCCAGTAGCCATAAAACGAACTACATTCCCAAAGACAAGCATCGCCAGGGACATACTTAACAAAAGAGATGGACTCAATAGATTGGTGAAATGAATAAAAACAGCTAATACCCCAATAGCAATAACTGCTCCAGGGAGGGAGTAGCCAGATGTAATGATTTTGGATAAAAGGGTTGTAAACCAGTTCGTCTGAAAACGGGTGACATTGGCCACCGTTAAAGATAAAAGCATAATCATTGCTGTAGCCAGGATCGCTACCAAAAGAGTATTCATCGTCCATTCCCAAAAAGAAGAAGAAAAAACGTCTTGATAGGTCCAAAATGCCCAAATGATTAGTTGAACAAATGGGATTAAAAAAGCAAAGGAAAAAACAAGGATACAAACCAGAATCGCCAGGATTGAACCCCTTGGTGTCAACTTTCTTGGCACTAACGGATTGGATTTACTTGTTGTCCCATGATACTTTCGATTGTGGCGGATCCTACGCTCCACAATAAATAATCCAATGACGCCAATCATAAGCCAGGCTGCCAGACGAAGGGCAGATTCTACATCATACATGCCAAACCAGGTATGGAAGATGGCGGTAGTTATGGTTTGAATGCCAAAATAACTGGTTACCCCGTAATCGGATAACACTTCGAATACCACTAGCATTAATCCGCCAATAATCGCTGGACGGGATAAAGGCAAAACCACTTTTAAAAAAATCGCTGTTGGTTTACGACCTAGGAGAAGGGCATTTTCCATATATGAACCACTCTGTCCCTCTAAAAAGGCACGGGTAATGAGGTAAACATAGGGGTAAAGAAACAAAGTGAAAATAAATACCCCACCAGGAAGAGACATAATGTCAAAAAAATGAGGGTCTATGGCGATTCCCAACTTGCGAAGGGTCGTTTGAACAACCCCTGTATAACTAAGCATATTGCTGTAGGTATAAGCCCCGATATAAGGGGGAATCCCAAGAGGCAAAATCATTGCCCAACGAAAGAAACCTTTGAAAGGAAATTCGTAGACAGAAATAATCCATGCTAAAATTACGCCAATCAATACGGTAAACATCCCCGTAAATAAAACGAGGGTGAAGGATTCTAGGATATAATCCTTTAAAAAATAATCTTTGATTTGTTGCCAGTTTTCATTGGGCTTAGAGAGTAAAGAAGTTAAGATAAAAAAGGAGGGCAGAAGAACACCCGCTGCCCCTATTAAACTTAGAATGAGCCAACCATTGGTTTGTCGTTTTAAGTTACGTACAAAGGTGTTCATGGCCCTTTACTTCCATCCTGCTTTATTCAAAATCTCTAATGCCTTTTTATTGTGGACGCCTAATTTTGCAAAATCAATTTCCTGTACTTTGAATTCGCCCCAGGATTTTAAAAGTTCAGGCAATTTGGCCTGGGTATTTACCGGGAATTCAAAGTTTTCCTTTGCTATGGTTTCCTGAGCCTCTTTCCCCGTTAAAAATTCAATGAGTTTTATTGCACTTTTTTCATTCTTACTATATTTCGTTAATCCAACACCGCTAATATTGATATGGGTCCCCGTGGTTTCCTGATTAGGGAAGAATACCCCCACTTGTTTGGCTGCTTTTACTTCTTCAGGGTCCTTGGAATTAAGCATACCACCAACGTAATAGGTATTCATAATCGCCACATCCCCAATTCCAGCAGCGATTCCCTTAACCTGGTCTCTGTCGCCGCCTTCAGGAGTCCGGCCCATGTTAGTTACAATTTCTTTGGCCCATTCTTCTGTTTTCTTTTCCCCGATTAATTCAATGAGAGAAGCCACAAGAGATTGATTATACAAACTTGTAGAGGAACGCACCAATACTTTTCCTTTCCATTTGTTACTGGCTAAATCTTCGTAGGTAGATAAATCCCCAGGCTTTACCCGGTCTTTTGCGTATACAATGACTCGCGCTCGAGTAGAAAGGCCAATCCAGTGATTCTCTTTATCCCGCAAGTTTTTTGGAACCTGTTGGTTAACCACATTGGATTCAACAGGTTGAAGAATTCCCTGTTCCTTAGCACGGTTTAAGATTCCACCATCAACGGTGATAAATAAGTCAGCAGTGCTATTTTCCCCTTCACGTTTTATACGTTCGATAAGTTCTTCTGCTTTCCCCTCAATCACATTCACTTTGATTCCTGATTGTTCAGAAAATTGTTTAAACAGTGTTTTATCCACTTCATAATTTCTGGCTGTATAAACATTTACAACTTTTTCTGTGGATGAGGTAGGGGATCCACACCCTACTAAAAAAATTAAAATTAGAATTGCTGAAAATACGGCTGAAAAACTCTTACGCTGTTTCAAGGTTGAACCCTCCCGACTAATAATGAAAATCATTATCATTTATATTTACAAATGTAATGATAATTATTATCAGTTAGTTTGTCAATGGAAATATGTGCCATGAACATAAATACATTGAATCTTTTTTCTACAGGAATCGTAAATAAAGAAACCGTATATATTTTTAAATCACCACCATTTTGATGAAAGAGGGGATTGCATGGACGCAAGTACTTATATCTTTATTTTTGCTTTTATCTTAATCGTTATTATTTTTGCGATTAGAAAGGGAAAAGGATCCAAAGTGCACCGTGGGTATCATTCCCATGACTTTGACAATAGCAGCAGCGATTCTAGTTTGGGTGACTCTGGTTGGGGTGACTCTGGTGGTGGCGATTCCGGCGGTGGTGGTGGCGGCGGAGATTAGGATTAGTAAATTCCCGATTGAAAGGATGAAATCTACATGATTTCATCCTTTTTCTATGAAATCCTCACTTGTCCATTTCCTATCAAATAAACAAAACATAAATTATATTACATGAAGAAAATGTTAGAAAAAAAGGGGGGAGAATTTTTTATTGCCTAATAAAGAAGAAAAACTAATTGTTTCTGTAGAAAGTGAAGGGAGAAGAACAACTGCAGAATATCCTGTACCGGAAAAATTAAGAATCGTTATTATTATAAATAACCAAATTACAAATGTCCCCAACACTACGCAAATTGCAAGTGGGGCCGGGTATAACAGTGCTGCAGGAAATAACGCTGCTCTTGATTCATCAAATACTTTACAGCAGCAAAGTGTAGGAGGAGCTGGGGTCGCTAAAAACTTTGGATTGGGGGGTCCACAAATCGAACCCCATGTTTCCCAGGAGAAAAAGAAAGATGGAGAAGAAATTGTGATCGTCATTAATAACCAGATTAATCAATCACAACCTCCAGAGGAGACAGTTTCACCGGAGCCACCAGAACCTCAAGTTACGGCATCAGCCACACAAGTAGCAAGTGGCGCAGGACATGATAGTGCCGGGGGAACCAATGCTGCCATTGGAAGTTCCAATACGAAACAGCAATTTTCTGTTGCTGGAGGCGACAACTCCGAGGCGAAGAATTTTACGAAAAAAGCTCCACAAGAGGAAACATAAAGAAGAGAGGATTAGTTCCTCTCTTCTTGTTAATTCTTTATTTTTTTGAAATAGAGATATACTTTTTCTAATTTCTCTTTCTGTTTTCCCTTTGGGCTTTCCATATTGCCAAATTCAAAGAATTTCACTTTTTTGATTCCTACATACTTAAGTAAAGCTTTTTTCATTAACATTTGATGGGCATTATTTAGATAGAACATGGGATAATGTGTTGGCCCCTTCATTGTTGAAACACACACTACAGATTTCCCCTTTAACAGTCCTTCCGGAAGAAGTCCCCCCTGATCCTTATACGCAAAATTTGCAGAAAATAACTGATCAATATATCCCAAAAGCATTGCTGGGGGTCTTCCCCACCAAATAGGATAGACGAAGACTATTTTATCAGCCCAACTAATTTGATTTCGATACTGCTCCAGGTCAGGGGCACGATACATATCCCTTCTGCGTTTTTCTTCATTAAATACAAGAATTGGATTAAATCCTTCTTCATATAAATCCAAAACCTGTACATCTGTTATGGTAGGGTTTTCACTGCTTCCCTTAATGACTCTTTGTAAAAATTCATAATTAAGGCTGTTGTGATTAGGATGTGTGTAAATAATAAGCATTTTCATTCTACTGTCCACCTACTTATCATTTGATAAGCAAAATAATACCACAACGCCACTTGATTATCAATTGATAATTGTATTATGACAATATTTTTGTTACCTTGTTAATATGAGGTGATCATTATGAATAAAACAACTTTATTTCATAAATTAGTAGCATTTACAACTTCCGTCCATCGTGTAACCCATGAATTAACAAAAGATGCGAAAGCGGACCATATTACATCCGTTCAATATAACATTCTAGAACTTATAGCAGTTAGTCAACCTGTTACTCCAAGCCAAATTAGTGATTGTCAACATTTATCACTGCCCAATACCAGTCGAGAGTTAAAAAAACTAAGAGAAAAAAACTTAATTGAAAAAGTAGGAGACCCTGAAGATGGTCGAAAACAGCATATTCGTCTTACAAAAGAAGGGGAACAAATGATGGACAAATCCTTCCAATTGATAGAAACCAGGTTCCTAAATCGAATACAAAACGCTTCAAAAGAAGATTTAGATGAGATTGATCAGGCCATTGATATCCTGCAAAGAAAACTATTTTATTAATCTGCATTCCATAAGGGGAAGACAATGAAACCTTTTATTAAATACCGTGGCGGAAAATCCTCAGAAATTCAACATTTCACGAATTATATTCCTAAGGAATTTGATACCTATATTGAACCCTTTGTCGGTGGAGGGGCTGTTTACTTTTTTTTAGAACATGAAAAAAACATGATCAATGATATCAATCCTAAACTCATGTCTTTATATAAAGAAATAAAAGATTGTTACCCAGAACTAAGAAGACAGTTAAATCTATTAGAAGATATTTATAGAAAGAATCAGGCTGAATATGAATCAAAAAAACAATCTGCCATGGAAGAGGAGTACATTGAAAATAAAAATGAAGAGCTTTTTTATCAATTAAGAAGGGTATTTAACGATCCAGACGGGGAATGGCTGGAAGGGGTTATTTACTATTTCATTAATAAAACCGCTTATAGCGGAATGATTCGATACAACAAAAAAGGGGAGTATAATGTCCCTTTTGGCAGATACAAAAACTTCAACACAAAACGAATCACAGATGCCCACTACAAACTATTGCAAAATACTCTATTATTTAATACGGACTATTCTCAACTATTCCAGATGGCAAACAAAGAGGATTTCATGTTTTTAGATCCTCCCTATGATTGCACCTTTAATGACTATGGAAATCTGCAATTTGAAAATGGTTTTGATGAACAAGAACAACTTCGGCTGGCGGAAGAATTTAAAAAGTTAGAATGCAAGGCATTGATGGTTATAGCAAAAACAGACCTGACTAATAATTTATATAAGGATTACATCCTTACTGAATATGATAAGAATTATGCAGTAAATATCCGAAATCGATTTAAAAACAGCGCAAAACATTTAATAATTACTAATTATGACGTAAAAAAAAGATGATAAGAATCAAATCGTGCCTTTTGCCCCTCAAACTTATAAATTCTTATTCGTTTAAAAAGGCCCAATCACTAAAACGGATGGGGCCTTTTTTTCATATAACCTTCTGATCCAGATAACTATAAATATTCTCCAAAATATGTACTGCACTAGAAAAAATCCATTTAATTGCATTGAAAACATAATCCAACAAATCCAAGCGCCACAGAATGAATCCAACAATAAATATACCTATACTAGTAATACCTTCCCTCACTCCAATAACAGTAAATATGAAAATAAAACCAATGACCGCCAAAAAGAGATAAAACATAATTAGTCTACCTCCATATCCTCTGTTCCTTTACATTTATTATATTTCAAAACATACCAAAAAAGGGGAATAAAAAGGAAATGCTAAGAATCAAATCGTGCCTCTTGCTCGCCGACATGGATGTTATAAATGACGGTCACCTTCACTCCGGGCGCGCCTTCAAAACATCTGGGTAGCTCAGGAAGTGAGACTATTGAAGGCTTTTATTCGCCCTTCACTCAGTTTCCCTCGTACCGGCTTCACAAAAAGGCTACTGATTTGATCCTTTAGCATCCCAACCATTGACCTTACGGTCTAATTTTGAAAAGGAAATGCGATCTGTACCCCTCAAACTTATAAATTCGTTAAAAAGACCACTTAAAGTGGCCTTTTTATTTCTATTAATAATATTTTTTTCTTATCGATCACAATATTGTCTTCATCCTGCAATTCCAACAATACTTTTGTCACGGTTTCTCGAACAGAACCGACCATATCTGCTATTTGTTTATGGGTTAACTTTAAATCGATTAAAACACCGTTATCTTGTTGAACACCATGTTCTTGAGATAGCCTTACCAGTAATTTTTTTATGCGTGTTCTCACATCTAAAAATGTTAAATCCTGAATTTGCTCATTGGTTTTTTGTAGGCGATTCATAGATATGTCCAGAAGTTTCAATGTTAGTCTGGGATGGGCCTCAAGCAATCGTTCTAAGTCTGAACGTTTCAAAACATACAATATAGTAGGTTCTAAGGTTTCTGCAGAGGCAGATCTAATCTGGTCTTTACGAATCGATGCCATCTCACCAAAAAAATCACCAACGCGAAAAATGGCCAGAATGATTTCTTTTGCACCATTAAATCGATATATTTTAACAGAACCGGATTTAATAATGTACAATTCATCTCCTGTGTCACCTTCCATAAAAATGGATAACCCTTTTTTATAGTGTCTTTCAATAAGTAATGACGCAATGGAATCCAAATCAGAAGGAATTAATTCGCAAAATAATGGAATTTTACCTAATAATAAATGAGGAATCATATAAAATCACTCCTTGTAAAAAAATATTAGGTATGAGTTACAGTATCTTTTTGGCAACGTTCTAGATAGATAAGAACCACAGAATCTTGTGGGTAATGGTTTAAACATTCTTTAAATAAGTGTTCAGCTTCCTCATAGTTTCCTTCCTCAAATAATCCCCATGCCATAGTATAGATTTCTAAAGAAGCTCTTTTCCCATTTCGAACTTCCAAACCATCTGCATCGAAAACTTCATATACCAATACATTTTCTGATTTTCCCTTAATTTTAACCCGGTCAATGGGTCGGATTAGAAACTGGGAGGGATTAATCAAACTGGAATAGGTATGTTCGCTGATTAAGATTGACGTTTTATACAACTTATTTAATTGCTCAATACGGGAGGATATATTAACAGCATCACTAATAACCGTTCCTTCCATACGGTTTGGTCCACCAATTGTACCAAGAATAACAGGACCAGTGTTTAGACCTATACCAATATGAATAGGCAGCTTCCCTTGTATCCATCTTTCATTATTATAGTTTTCTAATGCATGTACCATAGAAATAGCAGCCCTTACAGCATCATCTGCCTCCTGATCAAATAAAGCCATAACAGCATCGCCAATATATTTATCTATGAAACCTTGATGCTCATTAATAATCGGTTCCATTTTACCAAGATAATCATTAAGAAAGGAGAAGTTTTCTCCGGGGCTCATTTTTTCGGATAAAGACGTAAAGGAACGGATATCAGAAAAAAGTATGGTCATATTCTTTAATTGTTGATCCCCTAGTTGAACGTCAATAATGCTTTCCTTTTCTAAATGATGCAGGAACTCTTTGGGTACAAATCTCCCATATGCCACGTTGATTTTTGTAAGGTCTATATGTGTCTTAATACGGGCAAACAGTTCATTTTGGGAGAATGGTTTCGTTAAATAATCATTTGCTCCAGTTTGGAAACCTTCTACAATATCTTGTACCAAATTTTTAGCTGAAAGAAACACAACAGGCAATTCACTGGGGGGAAATGTTTCCCGTATCTTCTGGCACACCTCAAATCCAGACATCTTCGGCATCATAATGTCTAACAAGATAATATCCGGTCGATAGCCTTGATTGAGTAAGGCCAGGGCATCTATACCATTATCAGCTTTCATTACGGAATAATTTTTTATGGTTAAATAATTCATCAATACCTGTTGGTTCACCTGGTCGTCGTCTACAATTAAAACTTCAAGTTGACCCCTCGTGCCAATCCCTTGAAATTGGGTCAGATCAGGAACCATTATTGAATCTTGATATTCCATTTCTCTTTTTTCCAACCCAGGATATGGTTCTTCGGAAATTGGCGATCCCTCTAAATTAAGGGGTAAAGAGAAAATAAAAGTTGACCCTTTTCCCAGTGATGATTCAACACGAATGGTTCCCCCATGTAATTCGACTAATTGTTTTGTAATAGACAAACCAAGCCCGGTTCCCCCATATTGTCTCATAATGGAACTATCGGCCTGGGCAAAAGAATCAAAAATTCGCTCCTGCTGATCTTCCCCAATACCAATTCCCGTATCTGAAACGGCTATTTCTAAAAAAGAACCTACAATTTTGGCGGATACTTCAATGGTCCCTGAATCAGTAAATTTTACCGCATTTCCTATTAAATTGTGTATGATTTGGTGAACCCGATCTTCATCTGCATTTACAGAGGGAAATTCCAGTCCAATGGAATTAATTAATTTTATCCCCTTATTCCTAAGCAAAGGTTTGTATAGAGAAATAGCAACATCAACGATTTCTTTAATTCCAACAGGGGTAATACGCAATTGAATATCCCTGTTTTTAAGTTTGGAAAAATCCAGAATATCATTTACTAAATGAGCCAGGCGTTTGCCACTAAGCACAATCATTCCCAGGTTTTTCTTCATATCTTCTGTAATGGGACCACCTGCTCCATCAAGCAATGATTCAGCAATGCCGATGATTCCATGGAGAGGTGTGCGAAGTTCATGGGAAGTATTGGCCAAAAAGTCATCCTTTAACTTATCCATTTTCTGCAGAAACTCATTTTTGCTTTCTAGTTCTTTGGATAGCATTTTTAGACGATAATTGGTTTCTATTTGGGACTGTATATGATTAAATGCCGTAATCAGTTGTCCAACTTCGTCCAATGAAGTAACAGGAATCCGTCTATGTAAACCGTTATCTTCGTCGTAAGCACTTCTATTTAATTGTTTGGAAACCTCTTTAATATTCTCAATCGGTTCTAATAGAGTAAAACGAACGAAAAGCAAGGACATCACAACTAAAATAAGAATTACAATTACTGTTTTGCCAAAAGTGATACTTACACCTTCACTAACAGAAATCCAGTATAACCAGACTAATTTAGAAATGACGATAAAGAGAATAGAAACCATAACAAGGAGAACTTTCCGATAGTAGGTAAACCCCACTTGTTCCGGTAATTCATCATGATTCAATTGGATTAAAATTGGTCGAAACAACCGATTCATAAAAGCATAGATGGTCATAGTAAGTATAAGAGAAAGGGACGTTTCATATAAAAAACTAAAAAACATATCGATAAATTCACGTAATGTATCATATTGGAACATGACGTATTGGTAAAGATGAAAGGCGATTCCCAATCCCATCATAAATAAAATAGAAAAGCGAAAAAATCTCTCCGGAAAACGGACAACCTTTAAAAAAATCCCCCTTTTTTCCTCTAAAGATAGGTAGTCTATCCCCCTATACAACCATTTAAACACCTTTCTTAAATGCCACATTGAATACAAATAATATACAACAATCATGGTTCCCATTTGAATGAGAACAAAAGGGAGGACATACTTCAATTCATGGGCCCAGGAATTATTATAAATATAAACGTTACCCAGAAGAATAATAGCTACTCCTTCAATACCAATAAAAAGGAACAGAAGTAGGAACTTTTGTTTTATTTTTTTTAATGATTCAGTGAGCAAAATAGATCCCCCAACTTATCCAGATTTCATTGTTTAAATAGAAAACTACTAATCTTTATTATATTATTTTCAGAAATCAATGTACTCACATATTTTCTGGTAATAGAAGGCTAAATCTAGAAATGGATTTGACCTTCTGTTATATAATTAAGAATGTATATTTTTAAACATCATGGCAAAGGAGAAGTAGAATGAATTATGTATCTTTTCTATTGCCATGAACAAAGTAGTACATTCTTTACCCTGGGGATTGCCCAATGGATGGAGTGGATGATTCATTACTTATGATAGAAACATAGCTTATAATGCGTTTAAAACACACGCGTGTGTTTTCTATCTGTTTTAAAACAATATATACGTGTTAAAATAATGTTAGGGGGTGTTTTTATGAGAACAATACCTAAGAAAGAAACATTAAAGATAGAATTTAAAAGTGATAGGAAAAAATTACCAGATAACGACCTAATAGAAGCTGTTGTAGGCATGACTAACACGGATGGTGGGGAATTATATCTTGGTGTAGAAGATGATGGAACCATAACGGGAGTAAATGATGCACATGATGATGAAATTGGAGTTGCTGCATTGATTGCAAATATGACAGTACCATCGGTTTCCATAAGGGCTGAAATTATAGATGAAGATAAACCTGTACTTAAACTAGAAATTCCTATTAGTAGAACAATTGTTGCAACTGCTGGCGGAAAAATCCTTAGAAGGAGATTAAAGATAGATGGAACACCGGAAAATGTGCCAATGTATCCATTTGAAATCACTAGCCGATTATCAGAGCTAAGCTTACTTGATTTTTCATCCCGTCCGTTAAATGGTGCTACATTAGATGACTTGGATCCAAACGAAAGAGTGCGTTTAAGAAAGATTATTAAATTTAGAAAAGGTGATAAATCTTTATTAGAACTTAGTGATGAGGAGTTAGATAAAGCGTTACGGATAGTTAAGGAGGAAAATGGAGTATTACAACCTACGGTTACTGGAATGCTTCTAATTGGAAAAGAGGACAGATTAGAGGAATTGATGCCCACAGCTAAAGCTTGTTTTCAGGTATTAGAAGGAACGCAGGTTAGAGTTAATGAACAACTTAACAAACCTTTATTAGCAGTTTTTGAATTGTTTGAAGAATATTTAAAGGCATGGAACCCGGAAAGAGAGATGGAATATGGTCTATTCAGAGTGCCAATTCCCGAGTTTTCATCTATTGCCTTTCGTGAGGGACTTGTAAATGCATTTTGTCATAGAGATTATACCATTCTACAGATGGTAAGATTGGTTATCGAAGATGAAGGAATGACTATTAGTAGCCCTGGTGGATTTATAGAGGGGGTTAATCTTCATAATCTTTTAACGGTTGAACCGCACGGACGGAATCAGGCTTTAGCAGATGCATTAAAAAGAATTGGTTTGGCAGAGAGAACTGGTCGTGGAATTGATAGGATTTTCGAAGGATCTATTATGTACGGAAGACCTTGGCCGGATTATTCAGAGTCAACAGACAGATATGTTAAGTTATTTATTCAACGGGCAAAACCAGATTTGGCTTTTACTAAAATGATTTCAAATGAAGAAAACAGAATAGGAAGATCGTTACCTATTTATTCTCTTTTAATATTATCGGCTTTACAAAGTGAGAGAAGACTTGATATTCATAGAATGGCCGAAATAATTAATATCAGTGAAAATAGAACTAAATCAAATGTAGAAAAACTTGTTGAAAGTGGACTTCTCGAGGCAGTTGGTAATGGAAAATCCAGAGTATATATTTTAAGTGCAAAAGTATATCGAGACAATGATAATGCCGTTGGATATGTTAGACAAACTGGGATAGATAGTATAAAATATGAAGAATTGGTACTTAAATTGGCACGGGAACAGAATGGAAGCATTTCTAGGGATAATGTAATTGAATTGTTAAATGTATCAGACTCCCAAGCATATAGAATTCTAAAAAAATTAGCTAATACCGGAAAATTAAAATTAGAAGGAAAAGGCCGTGGGTCAAAATATAAACTGATAAGAAAATAAAAATGCGTTTAAAACACACGTGTGTGTTTTAAACGCATTTTTATTTTAAACGAACATTCTAAAAACCTCACTTATGATAGGGCTCCCCCTTAATAATCTTAAACCCCCGATACACTTGCTCAACGAGAATCAAGCGCATCAATTGATGGGGGAATGTCATCTTAGAAAAAGACAGTTTCTCATCTGCCCGCTTTAGCACTTGCTCAGACAATCCTAGAGATCCGCCAATCACGAAAGCGACAGAGCTTTTCCCATAGATCGCCCAGGAATCCAGCTTGTCTGCCAGTCTTTCTGAGGACCACATTTCCCCGTCAATGGCTAACGCTACAACATGCTGGCTATTTTTCAGGCTTGCGAGAATCCGTTCTCCTTCTTTTTCTTTAACACGAAGCATATCCCCATCACTTAAGTTTTCCGGAGCCTTCTCATCAGACACTTCAACAATGGTTACTCGGGCATAAGCAGACAACCGTTTCAGATATTCCTCAATCCCCATCTTTAAATATTTCTCTTTTAACTTACCCACAGCCACAATTGTAATTTGCATATGAAACTTCACCCTTTCCGGCATTTTTCTGACTTTTTTGTCTACTTATCCACCGAAATAAAAAAGTTATCCACTTTTTGTGGATAACTTAATAAGACCTATCCTCATTTTATTAACGCTTAAATCCCTTTATTATGCAAGAAGTTTGCAGATAACCCACATAATCCACATGTTAATTATCCACAGATTTTGCGGAGATATCAACAATTTTTGTGGATATCTTACTTGAACAAAATAAATTCAACAGGTTTTTCACAGAGCAGGCAACGGGTTGGCCGTTCCTGATCATCCCCTGTAAATTCAGTGACACGGACAATATTCGGTGCCAGTTCCACTTCATCTACAAATTCATCAATAACAAATTCTAAATGTTCCATACAGCTTCCTAGAATATAATCCATTACTTACTCTTCTCTTTTCTGTAAAGTCATTTTATCCGTTTTTAATTTTCCATCCCGATAATATGACACTTGTATTGTGTCACCAATTTTCTTTTTGTAGAGGAATTTCCGCAATTCCAAGGAATTCTCAATGGATTGTCCATCTAATTCTACAATAACATCGTATCGTTTTAAACCAATTTTATCTGCAGGTGACCCAGTGGCAACATCTTTAACCACCACACCATTTTTCACTGAACCTGGTAAGTTTAATGTATCTGACCAATAGGCTTTCGGAATGGATTGCAAATCCACGGATTCTACACCCATATATGGACGTTGCACCTGTTTATAAGTAATTAAGTCATTGATTACTTTTACCGCATCATCAATAGGAATAGCGAACCCTAGCCCTTCAATCCCAGTTTGCGATATTTTCAAACTATTAATACCTATTACTTGTCCGGAAATATTCACTAATGCCCCGCCGCTATTCCCAGGGTTAATGGCAGCATCTGTCTGTAAAACATTTAATTCATAGTCATCCCGTCCATCGTTATTCACATCAATAGGAATGCTTCGATCAACAGAGCTGATTATTCCCTGGGTCACTGTCCGAGAAAATTTTAACCCTAATGGATTCCCTATCGCAATTGCGGGCTCTCCTGCCTTCAAGCTTGCAGAGGTGCCAAATTCAGCAACGCTATCTATTTTTGAGCTATCGACTTCAAGAACAGCCAGGTCTGAAAGAGCATCCGCTCCAATGACTGTTGCTTTAATTCGGTCACCCGAATGAAGGGACACTTCTATTGCATTAGCCCCACTGATTACGTGATTATTGGTTACAATGTATGCTTTACTCCCGGTTTTTTTGAAAATAATCCCTGAGCCTGTTCCCTTATCCACAGATTCAGTTGCTCCTAAAAAAGATCCGCTTTTTTGGATATTAACAACCCCAACGACTGCATTCTCCACTTTTGTTACAGCCTTTGTAATGGCCGTCTCCACATTGACATTATAGTTGCTAATTGGCACGTTGGACCTATTTCCTGTAGCAATGGTTTCAGGCATTGCCGTCGTTGCCCATCCGGGAAAATACCCTGTTCGAATAAGAAATGGAACCGCCATTAAAGCAATAATTGCCCCTACCAACCCTGATGCGATTGCTGTAATGAGAAAAGGTTTCTTCCCATGGTCTTTCCTTTTAGTTGTAATATACTCTTCTTGTTTTAAATCCATATTGAAAAGCTCCTTTCCTTCTTTATAATCGGGACTAAAAAACCGTAAGAAAGGTTACAATTCTAGTATTACTTTTAATTCTAAAAATAAAATGAAAAGGAGTCTATTTTTTATGAATAGGCGTTTATCCCCAATGTCAGAAGTAAATATGATGGCCAGTCTGGCAGATTTAAAAGAAGTAGATTACCAAAATACCTTACTTCTTACCGCTTTAATTGATCTTCTTATAGAAAAAAACGTGCTGACCCAGAGAGACCTTGTAGAAAAAATAAAGCAGCTGGACCAATTTCCTACTTCCTTTTAATTTCCTTAATTCTTGTAGGTTGAATGGGGGAGGTATCCATTAGTTTAAACTCTTCCCCATCTTTCCATCCTTCCTCTTCAAGAATGTTTTTCACCGTTAAACGAGCCAACTCTGTCATGTTATTTTCTTTGCTTAAATGTGCAAGGTAGATCCATTCTCCTCGCCCCTCTACTACATCTAGCAAAGCTTCCCCTGAAGATTCATTGGATAAGTGGCCTACATCGCTTAAAATTCTCCGTTTTGTACCCCAGGGATAACTGCAGGTACGCAACATTTCCACATCGTGGTTTGCTTCAAATATATAGGCTTCAGAACCTTTTATTGTTTCTTTTATTTTCTGGCTTACATAGCCCAAATCCGTAGTAAAACTTACTTTACACTCATCTTCAAAAAAACAAAAACCCATGGATTGTACAGCATCATGAGAGGTTCCGAAGGTTTCAATGGTTAAGTCATCTAATTGCAACACGTCACCAATTTCGAGAAAACGGCGCTGGTCGTCCATAATGTTTCCTATTTGTTTATCTAATTCTTCCCATGTTTTCTCATTTGCAAATACAGGCAATTGATACCTTCGAGCCATGACACCCACACCACGAACATGATCAGAATGTTCATGAGTAATTAAGATTCCATCAAGATCACGAGCCGATTTACCGATTTGTTCTAATAATCCTTCAATCTGTTTTCCGCTGAGCCCGGCATCTACTAAAAGACGGGTTTCATCGGATTCAATATAGAAGGCATTTCCCGTACTCCCGCTTGCCAGTACACTAAATTTCATGATTTGCTCGTCTCCTTTGTCTTGCTAAAACCTAACCATAATTATTAAAGATATTTCATTTTTTTTCAAGGGGAGAAGAACCTTCAATGGCTCCGTTAATTCCATTGATATAATGAATTTGGTCACTATGAACCACTCGCCAAACAGGAACAAACACTTGAATTTTCCCTGGGGTTTCTTGTGCATAGTACCCCGGGGTAATGGATGATATGGTTTCCCCAAATCGAATATATCCATTATCAACCAGCGTACGCAACGCTGTTAAAGCAGAAATCATGGGATGGTTTAACCCTTGCTTCGTTTCCTTCACATATCGCTGTTTATATCCCTTTATTTCTTCATTTTCTATCGCTAACTCCAGGAACCCATTAAACACAGGACGATCATGAATCACTTGTGAATAACGATATACCCTTTCCATTGTTAAGCTTTTTTCAAAACGATATTCCTCTATAAAGGGTGCATCAATCTTTTCCTTTGTTAAATAGGAGACAGGAGCAATAAATCTCACTTCAATTCCCTTCTCAATCCCTGATACAATCCTGGCATCAGTAGATGGAAAAAGAGGGAGAAGATCTACATAATAGCCACTGACATAGGACATGATCGGGTTCTCCTTAGGAAGAGGGGATTCCAGAGTAATGTTGCGGGAACTAAGCAGTTCTTCAAAACTAGAGGGCACTAAATAGCCGCTGGGTAAAGGACCTCCCCCCAGATAACGACTGTAAACCTGGTATCCCAGAAAACAATTCAATAAGAAAAAAGAAACAATAAGAATATTCTTTGCTTTGCCCCAATCCATTTTTATTTCCCTCCTTCAATCCCGTTTGGCGGAACTGATGCCGGAATCAATACTGGGAAAGAAGATTCTTCCTGTCGTATCACCCACACAGGAACCATTTCCATATAATCATTATGAATCAAGGTCTGATACCCCAATTCAACGCCTGCCAATTTTTTGTCCAGATTTTCTTTCTTTAAGGTTTCCATGAGTTCACTACTGGATTGTATGGTGACAGGCACTTTCTCAAAATAAGTGTCCAAATAGAATAAGGGCCTTTTAAACGCTGTTATCTTTCCAAAATCACTTCGTATATAGATCTGGTGGGTACCTGTTTCGCCGTAAAGAGGGAACGAGCCCACTCTTTCTCTAAACACATAGTTGTTTTGTTCCCTTTTCTCCAATTCATAATCTCCACCAAATCCCCCATGGTCATTAATAAAAGATACAATTTCTTGTAAAATGGCCAGTTCATCTAAGGGAGAATTCTCATCATTTATGGGTGCTGGAGCAAAGTAATCAAAATACCTTAAGGAATTGGGAATTTTTAAAACCCGCATTCCATCGGTATAATATAAAGTTCCGTCTTTTTCTACTACTTGATGGGTCACTCCCGGATCGCCAAAAAGAAATTTAACCCCTTGTTGTGGAGTAATGGGAATAAAAAAGTATTTATAACTTGATAATTCCTGTTGATCCCTGGGAATATAGGTTATTTCTTTATAAACTTTATTTACCCTTTTCTCAGTAACCCTCTCTATTGCATGGTAAGAGGGAAGATTCCAATCCTTCTCAAATGAGAAATAATACTTATTCAAATTCGTAAGAGTGATATTTGAGCTAGCTAAAACAACCCGTTTTTCTTTATCCGATAAAAATAATGCGTTGGTTGTGTTGGTTTGAGCATTTACATAAATCCAAATTCGGCTAATTTCATTAACATAATTAGATAAACCTACCGCACTAAAAAGTGAAGGGAGGAGTTCAACAGAAGTAGAAAGGGGGAGCTGTACTTCCATCCCTTTTTTGTGATTGACTAATTCTGTCCATTGTTCATTCGTAAATTGAACCAGGGAAAACTTTGTGAAATTCCAATGGCTTATATCTTTTTTCACACTTTGATAAACAGCACTTTCCGGAAGTGCGCAGGTATGTTGTCCATTTCCATGATGAAATAGGACCTTTGTGGGTTGCAGAAGGTCTGGCAATTGCAATACCTTGCCAATCTGTATATTTTCATTGTTATTCTTAAAAGAACCACCTTCAATAATCCCCGTTTGTTTAAACCAGAGAACACTAGAAAGAAGCAGGCTATTAAGGACCAGGATAAAGAGAAAAGCAGTTTTAAGCTTTTCAAACATCCTCATCCACCTCCTCACAAACTTCACATAGGGGAAGGGTGAAAATTACCTTTGTCCCTTTTTGCCATTCACTTTCAATATTGATATTCCCTCCATGGGCCAGGATAATTTGCCGGGCAATGGATAAACCCAGGCCTGTGCCACCCATTGCCCTGCTTCTCGCTTTATCAACCCGATAAAACCGTTCAAATATCCTTGCTAAATCACGATGGGGGATACCCATCCCCTGATCGATTACTTCAATACAGACCCACTTTTCATCTTTTTTCATGGCCCGAACCAGAATCTGCGTTCCCTCATTTGAATATTTAAAGGCATTAGAAAGAAGATTATCTAACACTTGAATAATCCCATCTTTGTCCACCCAAATCAACAAAGGTTCACCAGGCAATTCAAGATCTAGTTGGATATTTTGCTGTTTACTCTGAACTAGAAACCGTTCCTGCAAATCTTTTAAAACTAAATCTAACCGAATCGCCCGTAAATCCAGGGAATGTTGCCCCGCATCAAACCTGGATAGTTGCAACAGGTCATTCACAAGACGGGTCATACGGTCTGTTTCCCGGGTAAGTACCCCGAGGAAACGGTATGCAATTTCCCGTTCTTCCACCGCTCCCTCTAATAAAGCTTCAATATAACTTTTAAATGTTGTAAGAGGGGTGCGCAATTCATGGGAAACGTTCGCTACAAATTCCTTCCTCTCTTGTTCTAGGGCTTCATCCTCCGTTACATCGTGGAGAACGGCAACAATTCCTTTTCCTTTTCCCTCCTGGCTTGCAATGGAGGAAAACTTCATCCGAATCAGGCGGAACTCTCCATCCACTTCCTTTTCATAAAGCAAATTGCCATTCTCATCTACCTTAGATAAATCAATGTAGTCCGTAAGCTTTTTCCCTGTGATTTCTTCCTTTTCTTCCCCAATCATAAATCGGGCAGGGTCATTAATGAGAATAATGGTTTGTTCCCGGTCAGTAGCAATGACACCATCACTCATATTCATAAGAATCGAAGATAGTTTTTCTCTCTCCTCTTCATTCTCTTCCAATGCAGTTTTTAACCGTTCTGATAAGTAATTAAACGCCAGAGCTAATCGTCCAATTTCATCTTTAGAATAGATTCTTACTCTGCCGTTAAAATTCCCATTGGCCATTTGGGTTACTTGCCTGGTGATTTCCTTTACAGGGGTTGTAATGGTTCGCGCTAAAATAACACCCAATCCAACGGTTAAAAGCAATGCTATGGCGGTTCCAGTAGCCAGGATATCAATAATTTGCCGAATGGTACGGTACATCTCTTCCATAGAGGCAATGAGGAACAATGCTCCTAGTACCTGTCCATCTTTTTTGATGGGCACTGCCAGCATTTTGACACGTTTTCCCGACTGGGGATCATACTGGATGGATTCACTGCGGGTTCCCATTAAAGCTACATTGATTTCTGGACGGGAATTTTTTTGCCCAAGCAACCCTCTATTTTCCTCTGTGGTAACAAGGACAATGCCATTGGAATCGATTACTTGAACATCCGCTTCCCGTAAAGTAAAAAGGTTTTGCACCAAATCGCCCATTTTATCTACAGAGGTGCTCTGGCGGTCTTCTAAATATTGCTCAACATTTACTGCCAGCAAATTAGCCTGGGCATTTAATGTTTCTGTAAAGTTATTTGTATAGTAGGATTCAGCAGCCCTTATAAAATAAGCGCTAATGACCTGCATGGCAATTAAAATTAAAAGCAGATAAAGAACAACAACTTTCCATTGTATTGTCTGAAGAAAACGTAAGGGGCCCATATGTTGTTACTCCTCATAAGGATCTTTCATAACATACCCTAACCCGCGACGAGTCACGATATATTGGGGGTTACTGGGGTCATCTTCTACTTTTTCCCGTAATCTGCGAATCGTTACATCTACTGTCCTGGCATCTCCAAAATAATCAAACCCCCAGACTGATTGTAAAAGATGTTCCCGGGTCAGCACTTGATTGCTATTTTGCGCTAAATAGAGAAGAAGTTCTAATTCCCGATGGGTAATTTCAATAGGTTGACCATTTTTTTCAACAGTATAGAATTTTTTATGAATGACCAGTTTCCCAATTTCAATTTTGTCCTTCTCGTCTGTTTCCCTTGAAATGCCTGTGGCTTTTTTCCTTCTTAACTGTACTTTTACCCTGGCTAATAATTCTCTCGTACCAAAAGGTTTGGTCACATAATCATCTGCGCCAAATTCAAGGCCTAAAACTTTATCTATTTCACTATCCTTCGCAGTTAACATGATAATAGGTACTTCAGATGTTTGGCGAATGGTTCTGCACACTTCCATTCCATCTTTTTTAGGCAGCATAATATCTAAAAGGATTAAATCTGGGGTTTCCTTATTGGCAAGAAGGATTGCCTCATCACCATCATAGGCGCAAACCACTTCATAGCCTTCTTTTTCTAACGTAAATTGTAAAATATCTGCAATAGGTTTCTCGTCATCGACTACAAGTATTTTTTGTTTCAATCACTGCACCCACTTTCATTCAGTTCACTAATTTTATTATAAAGAAGTTTATTTTTTTTGCATCTTTTCTCCCATACAATACGTAATGAATAACAAAGCCAGTTTTTAGAAATAATAAAGAAAATTAAGGTGAGGAAAAAAAAAGATGCAGAGGATAAATCCTCTACATCGATTATATTCCTATCGTATATAACTCATTGGGTTCACATTACTACCATTTTTAATCACTTCAAAATGTAGATGGACACCCGTTGAATTTCCTGTTGTACCTTTTCCGGCAATAACCTGTCCTTTATGGACAACCTGTCCAACCCGCACTTTGAGGCTGCTCATGTGGCCATATAAGGTGCGGAAACCATTTCCATGATCGATAATGATACAATTGCCATAACCGCCGTACCAACCGGCACGAACGACACGTCCATTATCAGCGGCGAATATTGGGCTTCCACTGCCGCCACCAGCAATATCAATACCCTTATGGAATGCACCGCCACGATAGCCATATCCAGAACTTATGTATCCATAGGCTGGCATACGGAATGATCCGGTGCCACGATCACTTTTTACTTTTGTTCCTCGAACAACAATCCTCTTAGATGGCTCATTTAATATTGTTTCTTGTAAAACTTTTTTAGTTACTACATTGCTATTTTCTTTGACAATATAATATTTCACATGCCGTTTCCCATCTTTTCCAGAGGCAACAACTCGTTGGTCTCCTTTATACATGGAAGAATCTGACCGTACTTCAACAGGAGCAGGCATTACTTCTATAGCTTCTTCCTGTACTGTTGTAAGTACAGTAATTTTAGGAGTGAATGCTTTTACATTCAGCTCATTTCCTGGCTTGATTTTATCATTGGATATTTGTGGGTTTATGGAACGTAATTCTCTAATTTTTATACCGTGTTTCTTAGCAATCGAAGAATATGTATCCCCTGATTGTACGAC
Source organism: uncultured Paenibacillaceae bacterium (assembly GCA_937874515.1). GTDB lineage: Bacteria > Bacillota > Bacilli > Aneurinibacillales > Aneurinibacillaceae > CALNBV01. The sequence goes on from CALNBV010000130.1 coordinate 34,880, forward strand.
ATATTTCTTAGGCTCAAGTTCCCCTTTTTGCAACAATTGAAGTAACTGCTCATCATTTAACACTTTCTCAGGAGAAACGTTTGTTGCAACAGTTTTCACGTTTTCTTTAATGGTTACAATAGGATCTCCAGGCAGTGAGTTGGATTGTCCAGCCGCGACTGTTTGATTGCTCGTTGATGCGGTAAGGACACCTTCAGCTCGTGCTACAGGTTTACCACTATAAAGGGATTTCAAGTGCTCTAATGTATTGTTAATGGTTTTTTGATCTTTTGCATATGCAATGACTTCATCATTTACAACAAGAGCTTGGGCACTTGCAATAGCATGTACGTTTTTATTCAAGTAATCGAATACTTGTCTATTATTTGTAACCCCTTTATACTCAGCATCCTTTTTATAATATACTTTTTTATCAAAGTGAACGAACAATTTCGGATACTCTTTCACTTTATCATCCAATTCTTCGTCCAACCATTTTTCTAATTCATAACCGTTGCTTATTACTCCAATTTCTTCCCCTTCAACATATACACGATAAATCATGTTTAAGTTGTTAACGTAATGTGTTGTTAATACGGTACTGCCTATTAAAATGCTTCCAGCAATAATTCCAGCCACTATTCTTTGGTTTTTGTTAAGATTCTTATAGTATTTTACTCCTTGATTAAGGATTTCCTTCCAGGTCAACCCTTTCAGATTCTTAATCCAGGACGTATTCCACTTAATTCGCATCATAACCTCCTCATAATCTAATTGCACAAAAAGGGTTTTTTACACTACCTGAGGATACCATGCTCCCCCGATAATGACAAGACATGTTACGACAATTGTTTTACAATTGTGTGTATTTAACGCAAAAATCGACACAATTCGAGGAAATGTGTCGATTTTTGCGTATTTAATAATTACCTAATTTTACTTTATTGGAAATTTTATAGAGAATACACACTGCGAACCACATTTGCTTGATCACGATCCGGACCTACTGAGAACATGGTTAATGGAATGCCCGTTAATTGGGTAATCCGTTCAATGTAATGACGAGCCGTTTCCGGTAATTTATCTAAAGAACGAACACCAGTAATATCTTCTTTCCAACCAGGCAATTCCTCATAGATTGGTTCGCATTCATCAAGAATATTCAAATTGGCAGGATAATAATCAATGATCTGACCGTTATAACGATAAGAAGTACAAATTTTCACGGTATCCAACCCAGAAAGAACATCCAAGGAATTGAGAGAAAGGGCTGTAATCCCACTTACACGGCGTGCATGGCGAACGACCACACTATCAAACCATCCAATACGTCTAGGACGACCAGTCGTTGTACCATATTCTTTACCCACTTCACGGATGCGATCTCCAACTTCATCAAATAATTCAGTTGGGAAAGGGCCATCACCGACACGTGAAGTATAAGATTTACACACACCCACTACGTGACGAATCTTCGTAGGTCCAACACCTGAGCCGATACATACCCCGCCAGCTACTGGATTAGAGGAAGTTACAAAAGGATAGGTACCCTGATCAATATCTAACATAACTCCCTGGGCTCCTTCAAAGAGTACACGTTGACCTGCGTCAATGGCATCGTTTAAAACAACAGAAGTATCAGTAACGTACTGGCCAAATTTCTCAGCATAACCCAGGTATTCTTGAAGCACTTCTTCTACGTTGAAGCCTTCCATTTCATACACTTTTTCTAACAGTTTATTTTTAATCTCCATATTGTGACGGAGCTTGCGTTCGAATTCTTCAGGATCCATTAAATCAGCCATACGGATACCAATACGTGCTGCTTTATCCATATAGGCTGGTCCAATTCCTTTTAACGTGGTTCCAATTTTCTCGGAACCTTTTTTGCTTTCTTCCGCTCCATCTAATTTAATATGGTAAGGCATAATAAGATGGCAACGATCACTGATACGTAGGTTATCTGTACTTACCCCATGGCTATGTAAATATTCTAATTCTTCTACAAGAGCCTGTGGATTAACAACCATCCCGTTACCCATCACACAAATTTTGTCCTTATAGAAAATACCGGATGGAATCAAATGTAGTTTATACTTTGTTCCACCAAAAACAATTGTATGTCCAGCGTTATTCCCGCCTTGATAACGGGCAACGACTTCAGCCTTTTCTGCAAGAAAATCCGTTACTTTGCCTTTTCCTTCGTCTCCCCATTGGGTTCCTACCACAACAACGGTTGACATGGTCCAAGCACCTCCTACTCTAATGACAATACTAAGTTTAGCAATCGCTATCTCCAGTGTCAATAAAAACACGAACATTATTTATGAGTACGCTATTTTTGTTCGCAGATAGCAATTACATCTACCACGTTTAAATTGGATTAATGATCATTATGACTTCGTTCTAAACTGACAAACTTATTAAATTCCTTCAAAAATGCTAATTCTACAGTTCCCGTAGGACCACTACGTTGCTTTCCAATAATCACTTCAATGATATTCTTATTCTCGGTTTCTTTGTCATAATAATCATCCCGATAAAGGAAGGCTACCACATCAGCATCTTGCTCAATACTCCCTGATTCACGTATATCAGAAAGCATAGGACGTTTATCCTGGCGTTGTTCAACTGCCCGACTCAACTGAGATAAAGCAATCACGGGACATTCCAATTCCCTGGCAAGAAGTTTTAAGGTACGAGAAATTTCTGAAATTTCCTGTTGACGATTGTCTCCTCCTCGATGCCCTGTAATCAATTGAAGATAGTCCAACATAATTAACCCTAAACCAGATTCAACTTTAAGACGACGGCATTTTGCTCTAATTTCATTGATTGTAATACCCGGCGTATCATCAATAAAAATAGGGGCCCCAGAAAGGGTTCCTATGGCCATGGTTAACTTATGCCAATCCTCCTCAGTAAAATATCCAGTTCGCATGTGCTGGGCATCAATATTTCCTTCTGCACAAATCATCCGTTGTACTAATTGTGGCCCCGACATTTCCAAACTAAAGATAGCGACTGGCATTTGCGACCGAACCGCTACATTTTGTGCTACATTAAGAGCAAAAGCGGTTTTACCTACCCCAGGGCGAGCTGCAAGAATAATCAATTCAGAAGGTTTTAAGCCGGATAACATACGATCCAAATCTGGATACCCGGTAGGCACCCCAGTTATATCCCTTTTACTTGTAGCCAATGTTTCAATCTGTTCATAGGTTTCCATTAAAACATCTTTAATATGCCGAAATCCTGAAGAATATCGACGCTGGGAAACCTCCATAATCCGTTTTTCCGCTTCGCTTAAGACAGCTGTTACATCTTCCCCTGTGGCATACCCTTCAGAGGCGATTTGTGTTGCTGCACGAATTAACCGGCGCAAAATCGCCTTTTCTTCAACAACCCTTGCATAGTATTCCACATTGGCTGCAGTAGGAACAGATGTGGCTAAATCCGTAAGATAGGAAACGCCACCTATTTCTTCTAACTGTTTCAGCTTTTCTAATTCTGCAGTTACAGTGACTAAATCGACGGGCTCTCCTCGTTCGGTTAAGCGAATCATTGCATGATAAATGCGCTGATGGGCGACCCGGTAAAAGTCTTCAGGTACTAAAATGTCCGTTGAAGTGAGCAATGCTTCCTGTTCTAAAAAAATAGCCCCCAAAACGGCCTGTTCTGCCTCTATGTTTTGGGGTGGAATACGATCGAGGAAAAGTTCACTCATGTGGATCCCTCATTTTTTATTGTTCAATAACATGAACATTTAATTTTGCCATAACTTCTGGATGTATTTTTAAAGGTACATGGGTATATCCCATGGTGCGAATAGGGTCATCTAAGAGAATTTTCCGTTTATCAATTTGGATATTTTTCTTTTTCAATTCATCCGCAATTTGTTTGGTGCTAATGGCCCCAAAAAGGCGGCCATCTTTCCCGGCTTTTGCCTGAATGGTAATCTCCATTTGTTCAATTTCTTTTGCCAACTGTTGGGCTTCTATTTTCTCTTGCTCTTTTCGCTTTTCATATGCTTGATCATGGGCTTTCTGCATTTTGACATTCCCATCGGTAGCAACCTGAACGAGCCCCTTTTTCAAAAGGAAATTGCGAGCATATCCATCAGATACTTCTTTTACTTCTCCCTTTTTCCCCTGTCCTTTTACATCTTGTAGAAAAATTACTCTCATTTCAATTCCCCCTTCACCGTTTTCAAGCATTCTTTTAACCGGGTTACTGCTCCGGCAACGGTCTCATCTTTCAACTGAGCTGCAGCATTGTTTAAATGGCCTCCCCCGCCTAGCATTTCCATGATGACCTGCACATTAAATTCACCGAGGGAACGGGCACTGATGGAAACTAAATGGTCAGGACGACGGCAAACCACAAAGGAGGCTTCTATTCCTGCCATAGTTAGTAACGTATCTGCAGCCTGTGCGATTAATAGTTGGCCATAGGTCTCATTTTCCTCACCTACAGCAATGGCTACCACATTATTTATTACTTCCGTATTATGAATAATCTCTGAACGGCGGATATACTGAGTGAGATCTTCTTTCAAAAGAATTTGCACTAAATTCGTATCTGCACCCATCCTTCGTAAAAATGAAGCAGCCTCAAAGGTACGAGCTCCTGTACGGAAGGCAAAACTCTTTGTATCTACAACAATCCCTGCTAAAAGTGCTGTTGCTTCAAATAAATCTAAAGACAACTTGTCTCCTTGATATTGAAGTAATTCGGTGACCAATTCGCTGGTTGAGGAGGCATAGGGTTCAAGATAAATCAACACTGGATCTGCAAAGAATTCCTCTGAACGGCGATGATGGTCGATAACAACCACTCTGTTTGTTGAATGAAGGAGACGGGGTTCTAAAACCATTGAAGGGCGGTGTGTATCCACAATGATTACCAATGTCTTCCGGGTAACCAGAGAAATAGCATGGTCACTGGTAACAAAATAATCCCCTAGGGTTTCATGGTTGTGTACCCCTTGCATTAAACGGTCTATTGATGGATTGCTCTCATCTAAAACAATGTAAGCCTCTTTTTCATTAGCAATGGCTGCTTTTAGTACACCAATCGCTGCCCCAATGGCATCCATATCAGGAATCTTATGTCCCATAATTAAAACATGGTCGCTTTCTAACATTAAATCCCTGAGGGCATGGGATATTACCCTTGCACGCACCCGGGTACGCTTCTCTACGGCATTTGACTTCCCGCCAAAGAAGATAATCTTATCATTGTTTTTAACCGCTGCCTGGTCGCCACCACGGCCTAATGCAGTATCTAAACTAGATTGGGCAATATCACCTAACTCAATTAAAGTGTCCTTCCCCGCACCTACACCAATACTTAAGGTTAAGGGGATTTTATTCTGTCCTGTCATTTCCCGAACAACATCTAAAATATCAAAACGTGATTCCTCAAGTTGGTGCAATGTGGCCTGATCCATAACTGCTAGCATCTTATCAGAAGTATAACGACGCAGATAGATGCCATATCTATTGGCCCATTTCGTAATCGCACCGGTTATTTTCGTTAATAATTCACTGCTCGTCTGTTCATCCATGGTTTGGGATACTTCTTCAAGGTTATCTAAGTGAATAATAGCAAAGACAGCCTTTTCTTCATGATAACGTGTTTGTAGCTCTTTAAATACAGTAATATCCTTAAAAAAATAAAGTCGCTCTTGTGGATGGATTTCTACCTCATAAATCCGTTTGCGAAAGCTAATTTCTAATTTGGTCACATCACCTTTTACATCAGAAAGAGGAGGGATGATTCCCGTAATTTTCTCACCAATTAAATTATCCTTTTCCACCATCTCACGAATATAAGGATTATGCCACTCGATGGTTTTTTCCTGATTCACAAGAATAATGCCAATAGGCATTTTATTGATGACTTCTTCCCCTGACTTTTTGATGCGATGGCTTAATGTAGAAATATATGTTTCTAGCTCTTCGATATATAATTGTTCATTTCTTACGGTTAAATAAGCAACACCCACGATAAATAAAATACCTATAATCCCAATAACCCAATGAACAAAAATTGAAAGCAAAACGTTTGTTACGATTAATAAGATTAGGGATAAAATAAGATGGATTCCATACCAACGTTTTGCCAGGAACTTGGGCATACTCTCAGCTCCTACTTCTCAGAAAATCGATTCCTTAAATTAAATAATAGTTCTATTATACCAATGTATAAAAAAATTTGTGTAAAAGGAGTGAAAAATAACATAATTAACACAAGAACAGTAAAAATTCCCCGATTCCACCCACGAATAATCCAATACTTCGTAATAACAGATATTCCCAGTACAAGCAATACTATACCAAGTAAGTAACTTCCATTCATCGCTACATTATATAAAAATAAATAATTTTTGATATCGGGAAAAAGCAAAATAAAAAACGCGATAAAATAATAATACAAAATCCAGCGTGGTAAGTGCAAATCTTGAAATTTAGGTAATCCTTGAACTGATGTTCCCAACCTCTTAAAAACTCGCCGTGAAATGATATGGCTTACAAATGCTAGCATAAATGAACTTGTAATCAATAAAGAAGGCATAAGGATGATAAATATTTCTTTCACCTGAACTACTGTAGTATTTATATCTTGTTTTACATTCTCCCACTGTTGTTTATATTCAGGGGTATTCTGTTCAGATGGAAGGCTTTTCAAAATAGCATCCATATTTGATTGGACTAATTTATTTCCTTCATCCATCATGTTGAGAATCATATTCGGCAAATTCATATGAAACAAATAATTTGCGATGGCTAAATATAGTATGTAAACAAGTAAATAAGAAAAGGTTCCCCGGGCAATCACAGTCCAGGCAGATACACCCTTGCGATAGGCAATTCCCATGATGATTCCTGGCAGAACCATGAATATGGAAACAGAAAGGAAGAAGAGATTTCCTATAAGAAAAGACAAGATAAACACAGCCAACGCTGTAATGATAATGGACTTTAAATCATTGCGTTTTGCATAAATGATAAAAGGGACTGGCAAAACGAATACTAAAATGAATGATAATGGAGTGTAAAGGGCCAGCATAAGAATGATGAGATAAAGCCCATTTATAATTGCTCCTTCAACGATGGCACGAGTTTTATTATTTTGCACAGGCGAATCACCTCAATTCATAAAAACTTTGGTTATATATTTAAAAAGACAGTAGGAATATTCCTACTGTCTTCTATTTTTGCAATTATTCTGTTACGTATGGTAAGAGCGCGATTTGACGAGCGCGTTTAATTGCGATAGTCAATTGACGCTGATATTTAGCAGAAGTACCAGTTACACGACGAGGTAAAATTTTACCGCGTTCGCTAACAAATTTCTTCAGCAAGTCGATGTCTTTGTAGTCGATATGGGTAATGTTATTAGAAGTAAAATAACACACTTTACGACGTTTGCCACGTCCACGACGTTGTGCCATGAAAATTCCCTCCTTTACCTTCTAGGTTCGTCTTAAAATGGAAGATCGTCATCAGATATATCGATTGGGCTCTGACTACCTGCAAAGGGGTTCTTTTCAAAGGGAGTTTGCCCGCCACGATTTCGCTGATCGCCACCAAAAGGTGCAGGTGCCTCAAATTCATTACTACGGCTAGCCTGTCCTTGTCCTGAACCTCCGCCTAAAAATTGCACATTATCTGCTACAATTTCAGTTACATATACTTTTCGGCCTTCTTTGTTATCATAGTTGCGTACCTGAATACGCCCCTCTATAGCTGCCTGCTGCCCTTTTTTAAGGTAATTGGCACATAATTCACCAAGCTGGCGCCAGGCCACAATTGGAATAAAATCAGTTTCTCTTTCACCCTGTTGATTTGAAGTTCTTCGATCAATCGCCAGTGTAAAAGTTGTCACCGCAATTCCACTTGAAGTATACCGAAGTTCTGGATCCTTTGTTAAACGACCTAACAAAACTGCGCGGTTAATCACCTTAACCCCTCCCTAATCCAATTATGGATTATTGTTCATCTTCACGAACAATCAAATAACGAATAACGTCATCGTTGATTTTCATCACGCGTTCTAATTCGTTAACAGCCTTTGGTTCAGACTGGAAGTTCATGAGCACATAGAAGCCTTCACGTTTATCTTTGATTTCATAAGCAAGACGTTTTTTTCCCATTTCATGAACCTTTTCCATTTCGCCGCCATCATTGGTAATAATAGAAGCGTAACGTTCAACAGAAGCTTTTAATGCTTCCTCCTGAAGGTTGGGATTAATAATGTACATAACTTCGTATTTCCGCATACCTTTCACCTCCTTTTGGACTAACGGCCCTCTTATGAGGGCAAGGAGCGAGCAATGTTGTTACACAATAAAACTCGCATTTTAAAATTATATCAGATTGCAAAAGTAACTTCAAGAACTTCTATAAAATTATGAAGTTTACCTTAGCTCATCAATAATATACCATTTATTTACATATATGTCTACTTTTATTTTTAAATTAAATTAGTTTTGGTGACATCTTATACATTGAAACGGAAGTGCATAACATCTCCGTCTTCAACAATATACTCTTTTCCTTCCAAACGGAATTTGCCGTTTTCTTTCGCCTGGTTCGTGGATCCAGCAGCAATTAAATCGGCATAAGCAACGACTTCAGCACGAATAAACCCTCGTTCAAAATCGTTATGAATCACAGCTGCCGCCTGAGGGGCTTTTGTGCCTTGACGAATGGTCCAAGCACGTACTTCCTGCACGCCTGCTGTGAAATAAGTAATTAAACCAAGGAGAGAGTATGCTGCACGGATTAAGCGGTCTAACCCTGACTCATTCAGACCTAATTCCTCTAAAAATAATTGGCGGTCTTCATCTTCCATTTCTGCAATTTCTGCTTCTACTTTTGCAGAAATAATAACCACTTCTGAACCCTCTTCTTTTGCATATTCCCTTACCTTTTCTACATAAGGGTTGTTTCCCTGTTCCGCTTCAAGTATTCCATCTTCTGCAACATTTGCTACATAGAGAACAGGTTTAGCGGTTAAGAGATGAAAATGTTTGACTAACTTTATTTCATCGTCATTCATATCTAAGCTGCGAGCAGGTTGTTCATTTTCCAATGTTTTCTGCAAGCGAAGAAGAACATCATATTCCACTTTTGCTTCTTTATCGCCGGATTTTACTTTCCGCCCTAGGCGATCAATTCTCCGTTCTACGGATTCTAAATCTGCAAGAATTAATTCTAAATTAATGGTTGTAATATCATTAATTGGGTCAATTTTTCCTTCAACGTGTGTAATATTTTCATCTTCAAAACAACGTACCACATGAGCAATAGCATCCACTTCACGAATATGGGATAGGAATTGGTTTCCTAAACCTTCCCCTTTACTTGCCCCACGAACAAGGCCGGCAATATCTACAAATTGAAAAGCTGTAGGTACCGTACGATTTGGAATAACAATTTCCGTTAATTTATTTAAACGGGGGTCTGGCACTTCAACGACACCAACATTAGGGTCAATGGTACAGAAAGGGTAATTGGCAGATTCGGCTCCTGCCTGAGTAATTGCATTAAAAAGGGTCGATTTCCCCACATTAGGCAAACCAACAATACCGCAAGAATTAGCCATTTATTGAAACACTCCTTTTACTCTTGGTTCTTCTCCAGGACTTTTTTAACCTTTTTTTCAAAGGTTTGACGAGGGATGAGCACACTATGGTCACAACCCATACATTTAATACGAATATCCATCCCCATTCGGATGATTTTCCAAGCGTTCGTTCCGCATGGATGGGGTTTTTTCATCATTACAACATCATTTAAACCAAATTGTTTTTTCTCCATGGGAAATCCCCCTCATCAATTACATCCGGACTATATCAAAGTTAGTGCATACTAACCTTTATGACAAAATATTATAAAGGGAAATTGCAAAAGAATCTACCTAAAAACCTGAATACATTGGACATACTAAATGCAGGAGGTGATCTATGTGGCAACTAATCAAGCTATCAGCTTTTCCCCTGCACCATTGGATGAAAAAGATATTGATAAAATTCGTTCCCTTGAACAACAATTAAGCCAGGAATTAAATAAATCCATCGTGATTCTGGCTTATGAAAATCAAACCCACTAACTTTGTTGTTTTAGCTTTTGTGCTTGTTCAATTGGATTCATCATAACCATTGTAGAATAAGGAATCTTGATTCCCTTTTCCTCAAACAATTGAACGATTTCCGAACGCAATTGACGAGTAACCTTTGCATTTTCCGTTGGCTTACATTCTGCAGTGATCCGAATCACAATATCAGATTGGCCAAACCGCTCAACCCCCAAAACCTTGGGGGTTTCTACGATTTCTTCAATAGATTCCTTCCATTGTGACCCTTTTTCTTGCAATAGTTTAACTACTTTATCAATATCCTCATTATAAGAAATGCTTACATCAACAATGGCTACTGAATTTTCAACAGATAGATTGGTAACCTGTGTAATGGAGCCATTGGGAATAATATGTATTTCTCCTGTCCATGCTTTGATTTTCGTAATACGCAACCCAATTTCCTGAACCGTCCCCGTTACATTATTAATCATCACCGTATCACCAACGGCAAACTGGTCTTCAAAAATTATAAAAAATCCTGTAATTACATCCCTAACTAAATTTTGCGCCCCAAAACCTACTGCCAAACCAATAACACCGGCACTTGCCAATATGGGTTTTGGATCATATCCAAGAAAAGTGAAAATGTTAAAGAAAACAATAAAATATATCACATACTTGGAAATATTTTTTACCAAAGCACGCATGGTTTCACTGCGTCTGGCATCTAAACGAAGTTTTTGAAACCTGTCCCCTTCCCGTTTTATAAAAATCCTATCAACGGCTGCATCTGATATTTTCACTATGATTTTTGCAAGAATTAAAACAAGTAGGATTTTTAAAATGGTTACACCATAGCTGATCCAACGGTCTTCATTTGAAATATACTCCATGAATTTTAAATAATAGTTGTTAAAGTGATCCACCTATTTCTCACCCTCAAACGAAATGTATTGTCCATTCTTTTCATAATAAAAACCCTTTATTTCCACATGTTCTCTTTTAAAGGTTTCCTGAACTAAAGGGAAATCATCCATAGGAAAATCAATAGATAATGCACAACCTGCAGTAATGGCCTTTGGGGTGGGACGAGTATCCAGATCAATTCCCAAAAACTCCAATAGGGTTTCGGCCCTTAGTGCCTGTTGTGTTGAATCAAAAGCAATTAACACTTTTCTCATTATCTATCCCCCTTAAAATTTAATGAAAACTTCAAATAAATTTGAATATAATGTATATTTTTTCTAACCCCATCTTATACTAGTACTACTATATGTGTATATAGGGGGTAAGAATGAAGAATAATAGTACGTTACCCACTCAACTGCTTAATACTTTTAAAGTACTTTATCATGAGGAATGTGCAGTCCATGAATTAAATCAGAATTTACAGCAATATTTCAAAAGCTACCAAACACATTCGGAAATTGTTCTTTTGTGTATTGGAACAGACCGATCAACTGGAGATGCCCTTGGTCCACTGGTAGGATCAAAATTAGAGCGAATGTATCCAACAAATTGTACCATTTACGGTACCCTGGATTCACCCGTTCATGCAGTGAATTTACAAGAAACCCTAGATCGAGTCCAAGATTCACACCATAACCCCCTTATCATTGGCATTGATGCCTGTTTAGGCCAATTTTCAAGTGTAGGTAAGATTTCTATCACAAATGGACCCTTGAAACCGGGGGCAGGAGTGAAGAAAAGTCTCCCTGAAGTAGGGCATTTCCATATTACTGGCATTGTGAATATCGGTGGATTTATGGAATACTTTGTCCTGCAAAATACCCGATTAAATCTTGTTATGAAGATGGCCGACGTCATTGCCACTTCACTAAGTTTATCCATTGATAAAAGCCAGAAAAAAAGATATAACCGATTCATGCGCTAATTTTCATACTATTAGATGACCTGGAATTTATGTAATAAATACACACCTATAACAACAATAATTATGGATGGGAGCATATTTGCTACCCTTATTTTTTTTATTCCCAGCATATTTATCCCAATGGCTATAATCATAATTCCACCTGTTGCGGTTAACTCGTTAATCATAATTTCCATTAAATCATCACTTATAAACTGTTGAATAAAATAAGCACTCAAAGTAATCGCAGATTGATAAAGAAACACTGGAATTGCTGAGAAAATGACACCAATTCCCATGGTTGATGCAAAAAGAATCGCTGTGAAACCATCTAATAAGGATTTCGTTAATAACAGTTGGTGATCATGGCGAATTCCACTATCTAATGACCCAAGAATTGCCATGGCGCCTACACAATAAATGATGGTTGCAGAAACAAAAGCTGCTGAAATATTGCCCTGGCCTTTTTTCCCAACCCACCGTTCCAAATGGTTTCCCATACCTTCAAGTTTGTCTTCTAATGCCCACCACTCGCCAAGTAGTGTTCCAATCACAATGCTAAAAATGACAATAATAAAATTATTGGATGAAAGGCCCATTTCTATTCCCATTACCACAACACACAGACCAATTACTTGTACAATGGAATTTTTCACATTATCTTTCATTCCATTTATGGTTTGTCCAAGAAGTGAACCAATGATGATTGCTAACGCATTAACAATTGTCCCTAATAAAATCACGTCTTAGCCCTCCAGCATAGCCTCTTGTATATCTCTTATTGCGATTATCAATTGGTCTACTTGTTCTTTGGTATTAAAGTACCCATAACTAATACGAACAGCTCCCGTTTCAGCAGTACCTGATGTTTCATGGCCTAATGGGGTACAATGGAAGCCACTGCGGACCGCAATCCCGTATTCCTGGTCTAAAATATAAGCCACTTCGGAAGCATCCATCCCAATTAAATTAAAAGAGATGACTGCCACTCTTTCTTTTTCTCGATTTGGGCCATATACTTCTACACCTGGTAGATCTTCAAACTTCGATAACGTATATGTTGTTAATTCCCATTCTTTATTTCGGATTTCTTCTACCCCAAGATTCAAAACAAATTCTACACCTGCTAACAATCCTGCAATTCCAGGTGTATTAAGAGTCCCACTTTCAAATCGATCGGGTCTTGTCTCTGGTTGTTCGATAAGTTCTGAATGACTTCCCGTACCCCCATGAAGAAGAGGTTCTAATTGTAAATCAGGATGGACATAGAGGGCACCCGTTCCTTGAGGACCATATAGCCCTTTATGTCCCGGAAAACCTAAAAGACTAATATTCATCTCTTTTACGTCAATAGGGAGAATTCCCACAGATTGAGACCCGTCTACAAGGAATGGGATATTGTATTCTCTAGCCATTAAACCAATTTCTTTGATTGGCGCAATCATTCCTGTTAAATTAGATGCATGGCTTACGGCAATTAAACGGGTATTTTGTTTAATGGCCTTTTTAAATTCTTCAATTATAAAACCATTCTTCTCAGGTTTTATATACGTAATCTCAACACCATGAACCTTTTTCATGTATTCCAAAGGTCTGCGTACTGAGTTATGTTCTAGAGTTGTAGTAATTACATGATCTCCGTTTTTAAGAAGTCCTTTAATTGCCATATTTAAAGACATAGTCGCATTCATGGTAAAAAAGATATCATTTGGATTTTGAATACCAAATAATTGTGCTAATTTCACCCTTGTCTTATAAATTACTTTACTTGCTCTCATTGAAAGCTGATGGCCCCCGCGTCCAGGATTAGCCCCATACTCCTGAATGGCTTCAGCTACTTTTTGACTAACCAACCGTGGTTTTGGCCAGGAGGAAGCAGCATTATCGAAATAAATAATATCCATAAATACACCACCTTCAATAATGGTTTAATTATAGCAAAGAAAAAATAGTTAAGTATTTTTCGTCAGATTTCCTAACAAATAATGAAGAAAAGCAACCAATAGATGGTTGCTTGAAGGTTTCTATTGCTCTTCTTTTTCTAGAATTTCAAGAATCCGTTCTAAATCCTCCTGGGAGAAATATGTAATTTCAATTTTCCCCCTATTTTCTTTCCCTGGTTTAATAAAAACAGAGGTCCCGAATGTTCCTCTTAATCTTTCCTCAATATCTTCAAGAAATTTACCTTTTTCTATTTTTTTTGTTTCACGTGAAACATTTTTTCTGGATTCAATTTTTTTAATCAATTCTTCTACCTGGCGCACACTAAGATCGTTTGAAATGATTTCATTGGCCAGTTGAATTTTCAATTCATTGCTTTCAACGGCAAGAAGAGCACGAGCATGTCCCATAGAAATTGTTCCACGTGAAACAATTTCCTGTATCTCTTCAGGAAGATTTAATAATCGCAGGAAATTTGCGACATGAGGCCGGCTTTTGCCAACCCGATCAGCAAGTTCTTCCTGAGTTAATGAAAATGTGTTCATTAATTTTTGATAGGCCTGAGCAATTTCCATAGCGTTTAAATTTTCCCGCTGAAGATTTTCAATAAGAGCAATTTCCATCACTTGTTCATCAGAAAACTCTTTTACAACAACAGGTACTCTCTTTAAACCTGCCAACTGAGCAGCACGCAAGCGTCTCTCTCCTGCAACCAGTTGATAACCTTTCACACTTTTTCTTAGAACCAAAGGTTGTAAAATCCCAAATTCCTGAATAGAGGATTTTAATTCTTCAAGTGCACTCTCTTCAAAATGTTTTCGAGGTTGGTAAGGATTTGGACGAATTTCTTTAATATTAACTTCTTGCACTTGATCCTCATCATTTACATCTAAAGAAGAAATTAAAGCATCCAGTCCTCGACCCAAACGCTTACTCATTACCTATCACCTCTTTAGCAAGTTCCCGATATACTTCAGCTCCTTTAGAACGGGGATCATAAGAAATAATCGCCTGTCCATAACTAGGAGCCTCACTTAAACGAACATTGCGTGGAACCACGGATTTATAGACTTTTTCTCTGAAATATTTCTTCACTTCATCAATAACTTGAATGCCTAGATTGGTTCTTGCATCTAACATGGTTAATAATACGCCTTCAATGTATAAATCTTTGTTTAATTGTTTTTGCACTAACCGAACGGTGTTCAATAACTGACTTAACCCTTCCAATGCGTAATACTCACACTGAATAGGAATAAGTACAGAATCAGATGAAGTTAATGCATTAATTGTTAATATTCCTAAAGATGGTGGACAATCGATAATAATATAATCGTATGTTTCTCGAACCATATCTAAAGCTTGTTTAAGCCTTCTCTCTCTTGAATAAACAGGAACCAGCTCTATTTCTGCTCCAGCTAATTGAATAGTAGCAGGTAAAATGAACAATTTTTCAATAGCTGTAGGGAGAATTGCATCAACAGTATTAATATCATTAATTAAAACATCATATACACAATAACGAACGTCCGCTTTATTTATCCCTAATCCACTAGTAGCATTTCCCTGAGGGTCAATATCTACTAATAGTACCTTTTTCCCTTCCACAGCCAGACACGCAGCAAGATTAACCGAACTTGTTGTTTTACCTACGCCGCCTTTCTGATTTGCAACGGCAATAATCTTCCCCATTTCTTCACCTCTCTCACATCCAATAAAGAAAACTTAATTTCTTATCCGTAAACAATGGGGCTTTATATTTCGAGCCGCATTTAAGATGTAATTTCTCTATTTTTTTGGGATTTTAATAACAAATTGATAACAGTCATCAAGCTCTTCTTCTTCTGTTTCGATGGATAATCCACTTTCAATAACCATATCAACAGATTTCCTTACGGTATTAATCGCTAATCTCATATCTTTAGAAAAAGAACGCCGTGTTTGTTTCGGTTTCTTTTCATCTTTTTCTAACAGATGTTGTATCCGTTGTTCAGTTTGTTTTACATTTAATTCTTTTTCTATAATTTCACCTAACACTTGAATTTGCATTTCTTCATTTTTTAAAGAAAGTAATGCTCTGGCATGTCTTTCTGTAATTTTACGAATTAACAAAGCATCTTGGACCATTTTAGGCAAATGAAGAAGACGAAGTTTATTGGCTACTGTGGATTGTCCCTTTCCTAAACGTTTCGCCATGCTTTCCTGGGTTAATCCATGGAGTTCAATCAATTTCTGATAAGCGACCGCTTCTTCAATCGCTGTTAGCCCTTCACGTTGTAAGTTTTCTATTAAGGCGATGGAAGCTGCTTGCTCATCGTTAAACTCTTTAACGATTGCAGGAATCCTTTCCATTCCTAGTTTTCTAACTGCACGCCAACGCCGTTCTCCAGCAATAATCTCATATTTGCCATTTCGTTCCCGAACTACGATTGGTTGAATGATTCCATGAGACTTGATGGTTTCACAAAGTTCTTCAATTTTCTCATCATCAAACACAGTACGAGGCTGATAAGGGTTTGGAATAATATTGACTACAGGTATTTTTTTAATTTCCTCATACTCAGAACGCTCTAGTCCAAATAAACGTGAAAACTGATCTCTCATGAAAAAAGCACCATCCATTCTCTTTGTTCCTCAGGTCATATTCGCCAAAATATGACCTTATTCCTGCTAAAATTGTTCCACGTGAAACAATAAGAAAAGGAAAAACCCATGTGACCTTACCCTTCACATGGGATCCTGATTTGGGAATTTATTAACTAATGGGATTCTTTGCTGGTATTCCCGCTTTACGAGGATATATTTTTGGCGTTTTCTTTTCTTTCCGAATTTCAACAATATTTCGCTCAGCTTCTTCAACAGGAAGAGTAAAAGTATGCATATTCTTAAGTTTGCCACCCAAAACTTGAATCCCTTTTTGTGCTTCATTTAGCTCTTCTTCAGATTGCGATCCCTTCATAACCAGGAATGTACCTCCTACACGTGCAAAGGGAAGGCAAAATTCCGAAAGAACACTAAGTCGTGCCACAGCCCGGGCAGTTACCATATCAAATTTTTCTCGATAGATTGGATTTTGCCCCGCATCTTCAGCTCGGCTATGAACCAAGTATACTTGTTCTAATCTTAACTCATTTATGACTTCCTGTAAAAAGGTTAATCGTTTATTTAAAGAATCTAATATCGTTAATTGAATGTGGGGAAAACAAATCTTTAAAGGAATCCCAGGAAAACCCGCCCCAGAACCTACATCAATTAATGTATTAGCAGATGAAAAGTCATAATAAAAGGAAGGAGTTACTGAATCATAAAAATGTTTCTCATACACTTGATTTTTCTCTGTAATTCCTGTTAAATTCATTTTTTCATTCCATTCAACTAATAACTGAAAATACCGTTCAAATTGCTCTAATTGTTCTAAGGAAAGGGTTATCCCCTTTTCCTCTAATATTCTTTGAAAAGACTGGGGGTCCAATTAAAGTCCTCCTTGCTCAACTTTGCGATAATTCAGCCCTTCTTATCCGCTAAGAAAACCAGTAAAACAGAAATATCGGCTGGTGTAACCCCTGATATTCTTGATGCCTGGCCAATGGAAAGAGGCTTAACTTGATCTAGTTTTTGCCGCGCTTCTTTTGCTAAACCATGGATATTCAAATAATCTAAATCCATAGGAAGACGCTTTTTCTCCATTTTCTTTAAACGTTCTACATCTTGCATTTGTTTCCTAATATACCCTTCATATTTTACCTGAATTTCAACCTGTTCTGCTACCTCTTCGGATACTTTTACAGGGGCAGGAGCTAATTGTTCAATGTGTTTATAGGTAACTTCAGGACGTTTTAATAGAGTAAACAAATCTACGGCGTTATCTAATTCTTTTGAACCTACATTGCGCAACAAATCTTGAACATCAGTACGTGGGCCAATTTTTTCACTTTTTAATCGTTCTTTCTCAATTTCAATAGAATTCCTTTTTGCAATAAACTTTTGATATCTTTCTTCATTGATTAAACCCATTTCATATCCAATATCCGTTAAACGAAGGTCTGCATTATCGTGGCGCAGTAATAAGCGATACTCTGCCCTTGAAGTCAATAAGCGATAGGGTTCATTTGTCCCTTTCGTCACTAAATCATCGATCAAAACACCTAAATACGCCTGGGAACGGTCAAGAATCAAACTTTCTTTACCCTGCACTTTTCTCGCTGCATTGATTCCAGCCAAAAGCCCTTGTCCAGCTGCCTCTTCATAACCAGAAGTTCCATTCAATTGGCCTGCAGTAAATAAACCAGGGATATTTTTCATCTCTAAATTTGGCCAAAGTTGTGTTGGAACAACAGCGTCATATTCAATGGCGTAACCTGGACGCATCATTACCACTTTTTCTAAACCTTTAACAGAACGGAGGATTTTTATTTGAACCTCTTCAGGCATACTGGTAGATAAACCTTGAACATAAACTTCATCCGTACTTCTACCTTCAGGTTCGAGGAAGATTTGATGGCGAGGCTTATCACTAAAGCGAACAATCTTATCTTCAATAGAAGGACAATAACGTGGACCTGTCCCTTCAATGACTCCAGAAAACATAGGTGCCCTATGTAAATTAGAATTAATAACCTGGTGGGTTTCCTCATTGGTATATGTTAACCAGCAGGGCAATTGCTCATCAATGTTATACTCCGTCGTTTCAAAGGAAAAAGCACGTGGGGCTTGATCCCCTGGCTGAATTTCTGTTTTATCATAATCAATGGTTGAACCATAAACCCTTGGAGGAGTCCCTGTTTTGAAACGCACTAATTCTAACCCTAATTCTTTCAAATGATGGGAAAGCTTAACGGATGGTTTCATGTTATTCGGGCCGCTTTCATATTGTAAATCCCCAATAATAATCTTCCCACGTAAATAGGTCCCTGTTGTTAAAACAACGGCCTTCCCTCTATATTCAGCACCAGTATGGGTAATAACTCCTTTACAAATCCCATTTTCAATGATTAATTGATCTGCAATGGATTGTCTTAATACTAAATTATCCGTACTTTCAATTGTCTGTCTCATTGTATTTTGGTAAAGGACTTTGTCGGCCTGTGCTCTTAAAGCATGAACTGCAGGCCCTTTACCTGTATTCAACATTCTCATCTGAATATAGGTTTTATCGATGTTTTTGGCCATTTCTCCGCCAAGTGCATCAATTTCTCGAACTACATGTCCCTTAGCCGGACCACCAATGGATGGATTACAGGGCATAAAAGCTACTGAATCTAAACTAATTGTTAATAATAATGTAGAACAACCCATTCTGGCTGAAGCTAATGCTGCTTCACACCCTGCATGGCCAGCACCAACAATGATGACATCAAATTCTCCTGCGTGATATCCCATGATTTTTCCTCCCAAATCCTAGTTATTTCCCTAGGCAAAAACGGGAAAAAATTTGATCCAGTAAATCTTCACTTACTGTTTCCCCCGTAATTTCTCCAAGTAATTCCCAACACCGCCGTAAATCAAAAGCAATCATATCTACTGGAAGCCCATGATCACATGATTCACTAGCTTCTTCAATTGAACCTTTGGCTTCTTTTAATAATTGGATATGGCGTGCATTACTTACATAAGTTAGATCATCACTTTGTAATTGTCCTTCAAAAAATAATTTTGCAATAGCTTCCTCAAGAACTTCAATCCCTTTTTCATTTTTAATAGACATGGTAACAAGGGGAAATTCTTCTGCTACGTTATTTAATTGGGTCATATCCAGTTTTTGTGGAAGATCCATTTTATTGATTACGATAATCCCTTTTCTATTCCTTATGGTTTCTAGAAGTTCCATGTCTTCTTCTGTTAATGGTTCTGCATTGTTTAATAATAATAGGATAAGATCCGCTTGATCTAATACTTCTCTCGATTTCTTAACACCGATTTTTTCTACTACATCTTCCGTGTGTCGAATTCCAGCTGTATCAATTAACCTTAAGGGAATTCCACGAACATTGACATATTCCTCAATAATATCCCGTGTCGTTCCTGGGATATCTGTCACAATGGCTTTTGATTCTTGAATCAATGTATTTAATAAAGAGGATTTTCCTACATTAGGACGCCCTACTATTGCTGTAGATAATCCTTCCCTCATAATCTTACCCTGGTGGGAATTCCGCAAAAGAAGAGTGATTTCATCTTTTATCCAATCCCCTTTTTCGATTATTAATGAACGGGTAACCTCTTCAACATCATGTTCAGGATAATCGATATTTACTTCGATATGAGCGATTAATTGGAGCAATTCATTTCGAATCTTCTCAATGCCTCCTGATAACTTCCCTTGAACTTGCCCCATAGCCACTTTCATTGCTCTGTCCGTTTTGGCCCGAATTAAATCAATCACTGCCTCTGCCTGTGATAAATCAATTCTTCCATTTAAAAATGCCCGTTTTGTAAATTCCCCTGGTTCTGCTAATCGTGCCCCTGCACACAGTACTTCCTCTAATACCCGTTGCACAGAAACCAATCCACCATGGCAATTAACTTCTACAACATCTTCTCTTGTAAACGTTCGAGGGCTTTTCATAACAGTAACCATCACTTCATCGATTACCTCTCCCACGTTATTCACAATGTGACCATAATGAATCGTATGACTATCCACAGTGGATAACTTAAGATTCCCTTTATAAATCTTATCCACAATGTGGATAGCTTGAGAGCCACTGATTCTTATAATAGCAATTCCACCTTCACCAGGTGGCGTCGCAATCGCTGCAATTGTATCGAACATTATTTTCACCACACAAAATTGTCTATTATTAAATCTTTTCCTAAAAATATAGAATACCATACTAGACAAAAAATTCATAAAGAAAAAGAGACGTATTTGTAAATCAAATCGTGCCAGTTCCTCGCCGACAATGAGGTTACTCTGACGCTTACCTCCCTTCGGGCGCGCCTTCAAAACATCTGGGTAGCTCAGGAAGTGAGACTGTTGAAGGCTTTTTTTCGCCCTCCAGTCGGTTACGCTTTGTATCGGCTCGCAAAAAGGCAACTGATTTGATTCAAAATACGTCTCAACATAGTTAAATCTATAAAAATAAACGTATTTGTAAATCAAATCATACCTTTGCTTCATTAGCATCTCAATCAATAACCTTACGGCCTAATATAAAAAAAACTGCCGTAAAAATTTACGACAGCCTGTTCTTCACTATTTATCTATTTTGATTACTAATGACAATCCGACGATAAGGCTCTGAACCTTCACTGAATGTAGAGATTCCTTTTCGTCCCTGCAGATACGTATGGATAATTTTCCTCTCTGCAGGATTCATGGGTTCTAGACGCACTGGTTTTCCTGATCTTCTCACCTGTGCAGCGATTCGATCTGCCAGTTGTTCCAAAGTTTCTTTTCGCTTGGAACGATAATTTTCAGCATCAAGAATGATACGAACTCTTTTTTCCGAATAACGATTTGCAACCGTATTCACTAAATACTGAAGAGAATCCAGGGTTTGCCCACGACGGCCAATAATCAACCCCAGTCCTTCACCATATATATTGAATAAGATATTCCCATCTCTTGATAGCCGTTCAACACCCGCATTTAAACCCATAGTTTCAAGTACGTTAAGGAGAAATTGTTTTGCTTCTTCCACCACTTCTTGCTCATTTAATACCCGGTGGTTTTTTTCCTCCTTTTCCGTAACTTCAACAACAGGATCCATTTCCGGCTCAGAAATTGATACCTCTTCTTTTGGTTCTTCTGGAATTAACTCTTCAATCATCGTTACTTCGATTTTAGCTTCTTTTACACCAATTAAACCAAAAAATCCTTTACTGGGTTCCTCAAGAACTCGATAGTTAACCTTATCTCTTGTCGTATTTAATTGGGTTAAAGCTGACTGAATTGCATCTTCAATGGTTTTACCTGTTGTTGTAATTTTATTCATTTACCGTTCCTCCCTTAGGAGTAGTATCTCGATAAATAAAATAGGTTTGTGCAATACTGAACAAGTTACCAATGACCCAGTACAATGACAGGGCAGAAGGCAACGAAATAGCAAATACTAAAATCATAATCGGCATGGCATAAAGCATCATCTTCATTTGCGGATTTTCCATCATCGATGGCGTTTTACGCATAGTAATCCACTGTTGCAAATAGGTTGTAATGGCTGCAACAATCGGAAGAATAAAGAATGGATCTGCTTTACCTAATTGAAGCCATAAGAAGTCATGAGAACGTATTTGTTCGGTCCGCACAATAGCATGATAAAACGCAATCAAGATTGGCATTTGTACAAGAATCGGGAGACATCCACTTAATGGATTCACATTGTGGACCTGGTATAGCTTGATCATCTCTTGTTGTGACTTTTGCGGATCGTTTTTATATTTGTCTCTAATTTTAGTTAATTCAGGTTGAAGTTCTTGCATTCTTTTTGAACTTTTCAACTGCTTGATCATTAAAGGCAAAATTAAAAAGCGAACAAGCAATGTTACAGCAACAATAGCCAAACCATAACTTCCATTAAATAAATCTGCTGATTCCATCAACAACCACTTAAACGGATACACAAAAAACTTGTCCCAAATGCCGCCGGTTTCAGGGTTAATCGGTAGCGGGTTATTGGGATTGGCTGCAGTCAAACAACCAGAGGATAAAACAGTAACAGAAAGCAGCATTACTAAAATACCAAAACGTTTGAGCAAGAAAATTTCCTCCTTGCAGCTATGTATTTTTTAACCCTTTAAATAAAAAGAGTTCAATGAACGTATTAAGGTACATGGTCAATCCCGCCAGGATGAAAAGGATGACATTTAAAAATGCGTTTAATCGCCATCCACCCTCCCCGAAATGGTCCATATCTCTCTACAGCTGTTAATGCATATTGAGAACAAGTAGGATAAAAACGACAGCTTGGCGGTTTCAATGGTGAAATCACCATCCGATAGACCTTAATTAGAAAAATGAAGATCATTTTTATCCACTTCATAACTAATACTCCCTTACCAGGCAGGAATCCTACTATGTATTAAAGAAAATTCGGCTGACGCCAGACGACAATTAATAACTGGCGACAGCCTCAATGTCCCTGCTTCTCTAATCGGAAAAGATTTGCCTTTTTCATACAATGATAAAGACTGCTCTTAAACTGATCGAATTCGAGGTCTACAGCTGGAAGACGGCAAATCACAATTAAGTCTTGATTTGTTTTCATCTCTTCTGACCGTAAACGGATCATTTCCTTTATCCATCTACGCAAGTGATTTCGTTTCACGGCATTCCCCATCTTTTTACTTACGGAAATCCCTACGCGAAAATCATCCTGCTTCTCTTTTTCCAGTGAATAAATCACAAATTGCCGATTTGCAACGGATTTCCCCTGTTTGAAAATAATCTGGAATTCTTCATTTTTTCGCAAACGATTCTTGCGGTACAAAAGGGTACACTCCTTACCTCCAAGGATCGAAAATCTGCCTAATTGCAGAAAAGGCCACTAAAGAGAGTGGCCTTATGCTGATAATACTTTTCTTCCTTTTCTACGACGGCTAGCAAGCACTTTGCGACCGTTCTTAGTGCTCATGCGAGCGCGGAAACCGTGAACTTTTGAGCGTTTACGGTTATTTGGGTTAAATGTTGGTTTCATATCTACACCTCCTTGTGAAGGTTCCATCCACACTATAGACAGTCTATAACATTATAAATATGGTCCATAGAAAAGTCAAGGGAGCCCCACACTGGCAACTACTAACAAGTAACAACAAATACGAACACTTATTCACATCTTTTTATTTCCCAAACGATTGTGGATAGTTTATTTCCCTTTCTTTTTTTGTCGACAACTATTTTTTAAGTTATACACAAAATCTGGTGTTGTGCGTAATAACTTTTCACAAGGTGTAGACTTTGTGGATAAGTCCTAAAAAATCATTGATACCATGGATTTTATTTGGTATCATATTTTTGGTTCAATCCGTGGACAACTCAAAAAACGTTTTTACTTATCAACAGGCTGTGGATATTTTTGTGGACATTTATACAATGTTGTGGAAAAGGTATCCACAACATTGTGGTTTTTTCAACATATTTCTCACAAAAATCGGCGGAAATTCCGACATGATCATATAAAAGTTATCCACACTTTTGCCGGAGCTAAAGGGGGGATACACCTGATGACAAAGACAAAAGATTTATGGGACAAAGCGCTCTCACATATTCAAACCCGTTTAAGCAAGCCTAGTTTTGAAACCTGGCTCAAATCTACTACTGCAACTTCTTTTGATGATAATACCCTTATGATTATTGCTCCTAATGAATTTACAAGAGACTGGTTAGAGTCGCGGTACTCAGATCTAATTTTGGAAACGCTTTTCGAAATTACCGGTAGGCACTTATCCATTAAATTTATCCTGCCTATTTCGGAAACCAAAGCAGACATAGAACTTGTCCCCACTCGCTCAGTACACAATGACAAGCCAAACGGTCCCAATAACGATTTTCCGCAAACCATATTAAATCCGAAGTATACCTTCGATACCTTTGTAATCGGTAATGGAAATCGCTTCGCCCATGCTGCATCTCTTGCTGTAGCAGAGGCCCCAGCTAAAGCATATAATCCTCTATTTATATATGGAGGTGTAGGGCTTGGAAAAACCCACTTAATGCATGGAATCGGCCATTATGTGTTAGAACATAATCCAAACGCGAAAGTGGTTTATCTATCATCTGAAAAATTCACCAATGAATTTATTAATTCAATTCGCGATAATCAAACTGAAGTTTTCCGTAATAAATATCGAAGTGTAGATGTTTTGCTTATTGACGATATTCAATTCCTGGCGGGAAAAGAATCTACCCAGGAAGAATTTTTCCATACCTTTAATGCACTCCATGAAGCTAGCAAACAAATTATTATTTCTAGTGACCGGACGCCAAAAGAAATTCCAACATTAGAAGACCGCCTTCGTTCCCGCTTTGAATGGGGACTGATTACGGATATACAACCCCCAGATTTAGAAACAAGGATTGCTATTCTTCGCAAAAAGGCAAAGGCTGAGAATTTAGACATTCCTAATGATGTGATGGTGTATATCGCTGATCAAATTAATACCAATATCCGTGAACTTGAAGGGGCCTTGATTCGCGTCGTTGCCTATTCTTCATTAATTAATCGAGACGCAGATTTAGATCTGGCAACTGAAGCTTTAAAGGATATCATTCCATCAAATAAACCCAGAGTGATCAACATTGCGAGAATCCAACAGGTCGTTGGCGCACATTTTGGCCTAAAAATGGAGGAATTTAAAGCAAAGAAACGGACAAAATCAGTAGCCTTTCCTCGACAAATTGCTATGTATTTATCAAGGGAATTAACAGACTTTTCCCTGCCTAAAATTGGAGAAGAGTTTGGAGGAAGAGATCACACGACGGTTATCCATGCCCATGAAAAAATTACAAAGGCACTGCAAACTGACCGCCAAATACAAACAACCATACAAGATTTAATAGAAACGATTAAAAACGGGAAGTAAGCGAGAATGTGAATAAATCGCAGCCTGTACACAACCTTATCCACATGTGTATAGGCTTTATTTCTTTTATCCATTGCACTTATTCACATTTCCACAGGCCCTATTACTACTTCTTTTTAAAAAAAAGAGTAAAATATATATATATTCATGGAATGTGGAACTTATTCCTAAGGGGGATCTATAAACCAATGGAATTTATAATTCAAAGAGATTCATTAATTAATACAATTGCTACTGTCAGTAAAGCAGTCTCTTCTCGTACAACTATTCCAGTTTTAACAGGAATAAAACTGGTAGCCAGCACAGAGGGAATTATCCTTACTGGAAGTGATTCAGATATTTCCATTGAAGAATTCATTCCTGTAGAAAAAGAAGGAGAAGTAATTATTGACCTTATTGAACCAGGAAGTATTGTATTGCCTTCTCGATATTTTGGAGAAATCATTCGGAAATTGCCTGGAGATCAAGTTAAAATTAAAACCAATGATCATTTAACCATTACTATTACTGCTGGCAAATCAGAGTTTAATTTGAATGGAATGGATGCAGCTGACTACCCTCGCCTACCACAAATTGAAGAAAATCGGGTTTTAAGTCTGCCTTCAGATTTGTTAAAAACAATGATTAGACAAACTGCATTTGCAGTAGCAACAACAGAAACCCGTCCTATCCTTACAGGGATTATGTGGAAATTAATGGATAGTGAGTTAACCTTTGTCGCAACAGATAGCCATCGTTTAACCATGCGCGAGGCTGTTGTAGAATCACCAGATCACTTAACCTTTGAAAATGTAGTCATTCCAGGAAAAAGCTTAGTAGAATTGAGTAAAATTTTACTTGATGATAGCCGTTTAGTTGATATTGTAATTACGGATAATCAAATCCTTGTCAAAATAGATCATATTCTATTTTATTCTCGGGTTTTAGATGGAACATTCCCTGACAC
This sequence comes from uncultured Paenibacillaceae bacterium, assembly GCA_937874515.1. GTDB lineage: Bacteria > Bacillota > Bacilli > Aneurinibacillales > Aneurinibacillaceae > CALNBV01. The sequence goes on from CALNBV010000130.1 coordinate 61,231, forward strand.
AAGCCGTATTATTCCCAAAAACGGAAAAACATTAATGAATTTAAATACAAAAGAGTTTTTAGGAGCCATAGAACGGGCAAGCTTATTAGCAAGAGAAGGAAAAAATAATGTAGTTAATCTTGTCACGAGAGATGATAACTCTGTGGAAGTTTACTCCGTGACTCCTGAAGTTGGAAAAGTAATTGAGGAAGTTAATCCTGTATCATTAGAAGGAGAGCCATTGCGGATTGCTTTTAATGCAAAATACATGATTGATGCTTTACGGGCAGTAGATAGTGAAATCATTGAAATTTCCTTTACAGGAGCAATGAGTCCATTTATTATTCGTCCATCTGATTATAATAAGATTCTTCACTTAATCCTTCCAGTACGTACCAATCAATGAGAGGTATCTATATGAAAACTGATAAAATAGAGATAACATCTGATTATATTCCTCTGGGCCAGTTTCTTAAATTGGCAGGTATTGCTGACACAGGAGGCCAGGCGAAAATTATTCTTTTGGAAGCGGAGATTACAGTCAATGGGGAAAAGGAAAATAGAAGGGGTCGAAAACTATATCCCGGGGATCACGTTGTGATTAAGGGCACAGGAGCATTTGAAATTGTTGCTGACTAATCTGCAAATACAGCAGTATCGAAATCTTGATTCTATGGAACTTTCCCTGGATGGAGAAATTATTTTATTTGTTGGGCAAAATGCACAGGGAAAAACCAACATTCTTGAGTCCATCTATGTCCTTGCTATGGCTAAGTCCCATCGAACCAGTAAGGATCGAGAGCTGATTGCCTGGAATGAAGATTTCGCCCGGCTTGGTGCTTATGTTCAAAAAAAGAATGGCCCTTTATCCCTTGAAATCCAATTGACAAACAAAGGAAAAAGGGCAAAAGTAAATGGTCTGGAGCAAAGGAAGTTAAGCAATTATATTGGTGCTTTAAATGTGGTTATGTTTGCACCAGAGGATTTGGACATTGTAAAGGGGAATCCTTCTATAAGAAGAAGATTTATAGATATGGAGATTGGCCAGGTTTCCCCTATATATCTGCATCTTTTATCCCAGTATCAAAAATTAATTCATCAACGAAATCAAGCATTAAAGGAATCTTTTATTGACTTAATTGAAGTTTATAACATGCAAATGGCGGAGTTATCCGCTAAAATTCTACATAAGAGAATGCAATTTATTGATAAACTGCAAGTGTGGGCCAATGAAATTCATAGCCAAATCACCAGTGGCAAGGAAAATTTAACTCTACGCTATCAATCCACTTTTTCTTATGATCAAGAAATGTCTGAACAAGATGCGATTGATCAAATATTTGTTTATTTGCAATCTATTCGAGAGAAAGAAGTCATGAGGGGAATGAGCCTTGCTGGTCCTCATCGTGACGATATCTATTTTTCAATTAACAATAAAAGTGTGCAACAATATGGTTCCCAGGGACAACAAAGAACTACCGCTCTTTCTTTGAAACTGGCTGAAATAGAATTAATCTATCAAGAAGTTGGTGAGTACCCTTTGCTATTGCTAGATGATGTCTTATCAGAATTAGATGCAAACAGACAAAGTCATTTATTGACGGGAATCAAAAATAGGGTACAAACTTTTGTTACTTCTACCGGGGTAGAAGGCCTTAATCACGATACATTGAAACATGCGTCTCTTTTCAGAGTTGACCAAGGAAAAGTTACGCAAGAAATGTGAGGGAAAGGTATGTTTATTCATATCGGTGCTGATTATGTGGTCCGTTCCCGGGATGTTGTAATAATCCTGGATTCAGAACTGGATAAACTTTCAGAAGTGAATCAGGGATTTTTAAAAAAGGCAAAAAAAGAAGGTCGCATGGTGGAAATGGAAAAGGAAGAATGTAAATCCTATATTATTACTCGCACTCAAGTGTATTGTTCTCCCATTTCATCCTTGACCTTAAAACGTCGAGCTAGTTTCGTCAGTCGATTGGAAAGAAGGTGCAAATAGATGGCTTCAAACGAGCAAAATAATTATGGTGCTAGTCAAATACAAGTTTTAGAAGGGTTAGAAGCTGTTCGTAAAAGACCAGGTATGTATATTGGATCAACTAGTAGCAGAGGGCTTCATCATCTTGTTTGGGAAGCAGTTGATAATAGTATAGATGAGGCGCTTGCTGGTTATTGTTCAGATATTCATGTGTATGTCCATCCTGATAATTCAATCACTGTTTGGGATAATGGACGGGGAATTCCCCCTGAAATCAATGAAAAAACAGGAAAATCCACCATTGAAACTGTACTTACTGTTTTACATGCTGGGGGTAAATTTGGCGGAGAAGGATATAAAGTATCCGGAGGCCTGCATGGGGTAGGTATTTCTGTTGTAAATGCTCTTTCGCAAAAATTCGAAATAACGGTTAGAAGAAATGACAAGGTTTATTTTCAAAGTTTTCATCGTGGGGATCCTGAGGGAGAATTAAAGGTGATAGGGGAAGCAGAAGATACAGGAACTGAGGTAACCTTTCACCCTGATCCAGAGATTTTTACGGAAACAAGAGAATATGAGTATGAAATTTTGCAGAAACGCTTACGAGAACTTGCTTTTCTTAATCGTGGTGTAGCCATTACACTTCATGATGAAAGAATTGAAAAAGAAGAGCGTTTTCATTATGAAGGGGGCATTAGCTCTTTTGTTGAGTATTTAAATAAAAACAGAGAGAAGCTCCATGAACCCCCTATCTTCATTGAAGCTGAAAAAGATGGGATGAGTGTGGAGATTGCACTCCAGTACAACGATTCCTATGCAAGTAACCTTTACTCCTTTGCGAATAATATCCATACTCATGAAGGTGGAACCCATGAGTCCGGTTTTAAAAGTGCTTTAACCCGGGTAATCAATGATTATGCCCGCAAGCATGCCCTTTTAAAAGAGAAGGATGTTAATTTTACAGGAGATGATGTGCGGGAAGGCCTTACGGCAATCGTTAGTGTAAAAATCTCCAATCCTCAATTTGAGGGGCAAACGAAAACGAAATTAGGAAATAGTGAAGCGAGAAGTGTAACTGAATCTCTTTTTGCAGACCATCTTACAACGTTTTTAAATGAACATCCCCAAGAAGCGAAGAAAATAATTGAAAAATCATTAATGGCTTCTCGTGCCAGGGAAGCGGCAAAGAAAGCCAGAGAATTAACCCGGAGAAAAAGTGCCCTGGAATCTAGCTCTTTACCCGGTAAGTTAGCTGACTGTGCATCGAAAGACGCGGAAATCAGTGAACTGTATATCGTTGAGGGTGATTCCGCAGGTGGTTCTGCGAAACAGGGAAGGGACCGGGCATTCCAGGCGATCTTGCCTTTACGTGGAAAAGTCCTCAATGTAGAAAAAGCCAGATTAGATAGAGTTCTCTCCAATGCTGAAATTCGAGCAATGATTACTGCTATGGGGACAGGCATAGGAGAAGACCTTGATATAACGAAAGCACGTTACCATAAACTAATTATTATGACCGATGCTGACGTGGATGGCGCACATATACGAACCTTACTTTTAACATTCTTATTCCGATTTATGCGTCAATTAATTGAACAAGGGTATGTATATATTGCTCAACCGCCACTTTATAAAGTTCAACAAGGTAAAATTATTCGATACGCGTATAATGATAGCCAGTTACAAGGAATTTTAAGTGAACTGCCGAGTAAACCTGAACCAGGCATTCAACGGTATAAAGGTCTTGGAGAGATGAACCCAGGACAATTATGGGAAACCACCATGGATCCGGAAAGCCGTACTCTTCTACGAGTGAATTTAGAAGATGCCATGACTGCAGATGAAATATTTGAAACCCTCATGGGTGACCGGGTGGAACCGAGACGAGATTTCATTCAGGAACATGCGAAAAATGTAAGAAACCTAGATATTTAATGAGATTAGAGACGGAAGATCACGGAGGTACCTTAAATGGCCCAGCAACCTTCTAATGTAGTTGATATAAATATTAATCAAGAGATGAAAAATTCATTTCTTGATTATGCTATGAGTGTTATTGTAAGCCGGGCTTTGCCAGATGTACGTGATGGCCTTAAGCCTGTACATCGCCGGATTTTATATGCGATGAATGAAATGGGGAATACCCCGGATAAACCTCATAAGAAATCTGCAAGGATCGTAGGGGATGTTATCGGTAAATACCATCCTCATGGCGATACAGCGGTTTATGAAACCATGGTTCGGATGGCCCAGGATTTCTCTTATCGTTATCCCCTTGTAGATGGCCACGGAAACTTCGGTTCTGTGGACGGGGACTCTGCAGCGGCAATGCGTTATACCGAAGCGCGTATGTCGAAAATAACCCTTGAGCTTTTGCGTGACATTAATAAAGACACCATTGATTTTGGGCCTAACTACGATGGTTCTGAAAAAGAACCACTTGTTATGCCTGCACGCATTCCCCATCTTCTTGTGAATGGGGCGGCAGGGATTGCGGTAGGGATGGCAACTAATATTCCTCCACATAATCTAAACGAAGTGATTTCAGGGGTTATTCATCTCATTGATAACCCTGATAGTACGAATATGGACTTAATGGATTATATTACGGGTCCTGACTTTCCAACAGGCGCGATGATTATGGGGCGTTCTGGCATTCGGCAAGCCTACGAAACGGGCCGTGGATCTGTGGTCATTCGGTCGAAAACGGAAATTGAAGAAGTGGGTGGAAGGCATCGCATTATTGTAAATGAGCTTCCCTACCAGGTAAATAAAGCAAGATTAATAGAAAAAATTGCAGAACTTGTCCGAGATAAGAGATTAGAAGGAATCAGTGATTTAAGAGATGAATCTGACCGAAGCGGAATGCGTATTGTTATTGAATTAAAGCGGGATGCTAATCCTCAGGTTCTTCTTAATAATTTATTTAAACACACTGCCCTGCAGACCAGTTTCGGCATCAATATGTTGTCTCTTGTAGATGGCCAACCCAGGGTTCTTAGTCTAAAAAGTATGCTCCATTATTATATTCTGCACCAGGAAGAAGTTATTCGCCGCCGAACAGAGTATGATTTACGGAAAGCGGAATCTCGGATCCATATTGTTCAAGGTCTTTTGAAAGCCATTGATATTGTGGATGATTTAGTGGATCGGGATGGTCCAATCCGTTCTGCAAAAGACCGGGAAGAAGCTCGCCATTATTTAATGGCTGATACTTTTGCCATTCATGGTCGTGAAGTTCCCCTTGGATTTACGGAAGAGCAGGCCAATGCTATTTTAGAGATGAGATTACAAACCTTAACTGGTTTATCAATTGATCGTTTGACCGGAGAATACAATGAGTTGAATGAATTAATTATTGAATTAAAAGCTATTTTAGCGGATGAAAATAAGATTCACAGCATTATTAAAGATGAATTGCTTGCTGTGAAAGAAAAATTTGGTGATGAGCGTCGTACAGAAATATCTGCGGCCATTGATAGTATTGAAGATGAAGACCTTATTCCTCAGGAAGAAGTTGTGATTACGTTAACTCATAGAGGATACATTAAGCGTTTACCCGTAGATACGTATAAGTCCCAAAGGCGGGGTGGCCGAGGCATACAAGGAATGGGCACCCATGAAGATGATTTTGTCCAGCATATGCTTACAAGCAATTCCCATGATTATTTGTTATTCTTTACAAATAAAGGGAAGGTATATCGCTTAAAAGCTTATGAAATGCCAGATTTAAGCCGAACTGCAAAAGGAACCCCGATCATCAATCTTTTACAAATTGAACAGGGTGAATTCATCCAGGCTGTCATTCCAGTAAAAGAGTTCGATGAGGAACATTATCTATTCTTTGCAACGAAGCAAGGGATTGTTAAAAAATCACATTTATCTTCCTTTAGTCATATTCGTAAAGTGGGTCTTATTGCCATTCATTTACGTGAAGATGATGAATTGGTTGGTGTGCATCTTACAGATGGAAAACAAGATATTATTCTTGGTACCTACCATGGAATGTCCATTCGTTTCCCGGAAACGGATGTACGGGTTATGGGACGTAATGCAACAGGGGTAAAAGGCATTCACCTGGATGATGACGATTCTGTGATTGATATGGATATTATTAGTGAAGATTCTGATGTTTTAGTTGTAACCTCTAATGGGTATGGCAAAAGAACACCTGTTGATTCTTATCGTATACAAACCCGTGGGGGAAAAGGGATTAAAACATTGCATCTAACGGAAAAGAATGGTTTAATTGCTGGGCTGAAAATTGTAACGGAAGAGCATGATTTAATGTTGGTTACTTCTTCTGGCATCATCATTCGTTTATGTATTCGAGATATTAGTTCTATGGGTCGTAATACCCAAGGGGTAAAACTTATTTCTCTAAAACAGGATGAAGAAGTGACCACTGTTTCAAAAGTAGAAATGACCGAAGAAGAAGAAACGACACGTTGTCTTAATGAAGAGGATCCTGACATGCAAGAGGATTCAGAGCAAATGACTGAAGAAGAAAATGAAGAATAAATAGAAAGGTCCGTTGCATACGAATTTCCCTTCGTTTGCGACGGACCTTTTTCACTTTAGCGTGTCTTCAAGTTTGGCATTAGCCAGGTTCTCTACATACATTTTCCGATGTTTAATCAGATAGTAAAGGATGGTAATCACCAGGGGGTAAAGAATCGCCCACCCCACAAAGGGAAGAACGATTGCTGTTAATACAAAAGAAACAAGGCTCATTTTTCTGCCCAGGGGATTTCCCTTTAATAGTTTGATTCCTGCTGCACAACCTCCGAGGTAGGTCAAAATAAATGTAGCATTAGGAAGTTGCATTAAGGTTGTCAAAGAAATAAGCCCTGTTCCATAAACGGCCATTACCAGGATAAAAAACAGGGTAAGAAAAAATAGCCCCCCAATAGGAATTCCATTTGATTGTGTAATAGCTCCCATCCATTTGGGTGCTTCTTTTTGTCTTGATAAAGCATAGGCCAAGCGGGAGGCAGCACTGATGTATGAAATGAGTGTAGCAATACAAATGAAAACAGCTGTAAACCCAATCACCCATCCCCCTAACGTTCCAAAGGTTTTAGAAACTAAAATGACCAGGGATGCGTTAGAACCGTTCTCAGAATAACTCCGCGTGGCAACCGTAGCAACTGCTGTTAAAAAATAAAGTACCCCCACTAGAATTGCCGCAATCCATACGCTGCGAATGGCATCCTTTTCCGGGTTTTTAAACTCTTCCGTGAGATGGGAGACAGCTTCCCAGCCAATAAAACACCAGAAAAGCAAGGCCATTGTTTGTCCAACAGCTCCCCAACCATGGGGAAGAAAGGGGGTAAGGTTGGTTGAATTCATGTGTGGAACAGAACCAATAATGGACGTGATTAAGACCACTAGAATAGAAACCATTACGGCGATTTGAATTTGCCCGGCAATCTTCATTCCAATAAAGTTAATCCCTAAACCAAGTAAGAGAATCAGGACAGACAACCAGAATAATCCTACTTTTTCAAGACCCAGCATGGTCCCTAAATATTCTGCGCCAATAATGGCTACGATAGGGCCCCCAATGGTAACGGACATAAGGAAAAACCAGCCTACGAGGGCTCCTATTTTTCTTCCAAAGGCAAGGGTGGCAAAGTGGGACACACCTCCTGAATTGGAATAAGCAGAAGAAAGGAGCCCCATGGATAAGGCCATAGGCAAAACAAATAAGGCCATAATTCCCCAGGCAATCAACGAGGCAGGGCCTGATAATTGGGCGGAAACGCCAGGCATTAATAAAATTCCTGATCCCAATACAGCACCAATATTCAAGGCAATCGCCTGGGGAAGGCCAATGGTTGCTTTTAACTTTTGTTTCCCCGTCACAATTTTCTCTCCTCTTACTGTGTGATCTGACTTACACCACGGGGCAAGCCCACGTGGTTTTACGGGCAATTTCTATAACGATTATACATGGACTATTCCCTTCTAAATAGATGTAAATCGGACTGTCCAATTAAATAAAGCTTTTATCAAGAGGAAAGAAAAAACGACTCTCAATTCCAAAGGGGAATTTAAAGTCGTCTTTTTTCTATTGTTACATGGTAATAACAATTTTGCCTTGTGCATGAAGCTATTCATTTTCTTATCCCCCGACATGGAAATCCAGGGCCCAAGCATCATAAATTGAAACAATTGTTTTTCAGAACCGCCAACCATGACAAATGTTCCATTTAGAAGCAATGCACGCTTATATGCAGAAATGGGATGATATCCATTAACGGCTACGATCAAACATATCGTTCTCCACTTTGTGTAAAGTCTTCTTTTGTATAATCAATAACAAAATCTGCTCCAATGGAACGTACAATGTCGATATTTCTTGTACTGCAAACCGCTGTTACTTCCCCATGGAGGGCTTTTGCAATCTGAACAGCAAAAGTACCAACACCACCTGAGGCACCATTGATTAAAACCTTCTGTCCTGACTGAATCCTTCCCTTATCACATAAGGCCTGTAAAGCAGTAACTCCTGCCATAGGCACTGCAGCTGCTTCTTCATAGGTGATATTTTTTGGTTTTAAGGCGAGTGATTTTTCAGGTACAGATACATAGTCGGCAAAAGCTCCCCAACCACAACTGGAAAGATCCCCGAATACCATATCCCCAGGTTGAAATCTCGTTACATCTTTGCCAACTGCTTCGACCTGTCCGGCTATATCCCCACCAGGAATAAGATACTTTGGTTTTAGAAGACCAAAAGCAAAGCGTGCTAAGAATGGTTTCCCTTTTAGTAGAACAAGATTACCATAGTTCGCAGATGATGCGTGGATGTTTACTAAGACTTCATTGTCTTTAGGAATAGGTTTTTGGACCTCTTTTAATTCAAGAATATCCGGAGGACCATATTTGGTTTGAATGATTGCTTTCAACAAAGATCACCTCAAGGACTAATATATGTTCCTTAGGACCTTTTCTTAATAAGAGAAAGGGAGACCTCTATTTCGCACATTAAGAATTAATTAAATTCTTAAGTATAAGTTCAACTAAACTGTATCCTAACGGGTACTACAATGTATTTTCAGCAAAGAAGTAAATTTGACGTGGTGAAAAATGCAATAAAGGATGGCGCGGTCGCCTAGAGGATTAGCGCTAGCTAAGTTTCCGTTAAATGCTTTTTTCCCTTTAGAAAATCCTCTATATTTATCATTGAGGGTGAGGAAATGACCCAATTTGATTTTTTGTAATTATTTTTAAAAAAAGTACTTGCTTTTAATATTTCGTTTGTAGTATATTAGTAAATGTCGCTGCTGAGGCAGCCAAATCTAGTAAATTTATAAAAAAATAATTTTTAAAAAAGTTATTGACATAAAGAACTAGATTTGATAAGATTTAATAGTCGCTGCTGAGGCGACGGAAAATAGTTCCTTGAAAACTGAACAGTGAAAAGCTAGAATGCGATCCTAATCAATTTCTTTAAATTTATTTTTTAATTAGCTAGCAAAGCTTGAAGTTCAGGCAAAACTTTTACCTTTATTGG
>CALNBV010000131.1 GCA_937874515.1 uncultured Paenibacillaceae bacterium
CATTAAGAATTAGGTACAAATTATAACCAAGTTTTTTCCGGCATGGTAGTAAACAACGAACATTTATACTAAGGAGGAATAGATTGAAACTGTTTAAAACCTATTCATGCACAATGCAACATGACGCTTCTGATTGTGCCGCAGCAGCAATCTCAACAATTTTACATGAATATAAGAGTGAAATGTCAATTATGAAAATTCGTGAAATAATAGGTACGGATTCTTATGGTACAAGCGTCAAAGGAATTGTGGATGGATTAGAAAAACTAAACTTTAATGTTAAAGCAATTAGAACAACAGCCAGTGACATTACAAAAAACATGACATTTCCTGCAATAGCTCAGATTAGAACAAAAGAAGGTTTAAATCATTTTATAGTTATACATAAATTAATGCGGAAGAATCAGTTTTTAATTGCAGATCCAGATAGAGGATTAGTAAAAAAACGTTTCAAAGATTTTGAAGAATTATTTACTGGTGTTTTAATTTTAATGATTCCTAACAGTGAGTTTGAAAGAATTAACTATAAAAATTTAGGGATGTTTGATTTATTTCGTGCGCTAATCTTACCGCAAAAGAAACTGCTAATAACCATTATTCTAGCATCTCTATTATTGAGCGTAATTGGAATCTTTCTAAGTCTATTTTCGAAAATTTTAATGGATGAAGTGATTCCATACCAACTTAAAAATAGCCTATATATTTTATTAATTGCCTTTGGAACTGTTACACTATTTCAAATTCTTTTATCGACTTTCAGACAGCACATTCTATTATTTTTATCAAGAAAACTAGATATACCTTTATTGTTAGGTTACTACAATCATATTCTCCATTTGCCTTACCAATTTTTTGTAACACGTAAGGTTGGAGATATTATCACTAGATTTCAAGATGCCATGACGATTAAAGATATATTTACAACTGTTTCTATCTCATTAATTATGGACGTACTCTTGGCTTTGATAAGTGGTATCGTCTTGTGGAATTTAAATTCAAATTTATTCATTATCCTTTTAATCATGGTTTTAATTAATATTTTACTTATTTACTTTTTTAAGAAACCTTATAAAAAACTAAATTATGAACAAATGGAAGCTGGCGCATTATTAAATTCACATTTAATTGAATCAATAAAAAACATAGAAACAGTAAAATCACAAAACGATGAAGAATCACAAATCTATAAACTAGAAAATAAATTTGTTGCATCCCTCAAAATTGGTTACCGCGAAGGAGTAATAACCAATGTACAAAGTTCAATATCTAATTTAATAGGTTCATTGGGTAATATAGCGTTTATGGGATTTGGTGCAATAAGCATTATGGATGGAAAAATGAGTATAGGAGATTTATTAGTTTTTCAAACTTTAAGTCAATATTTTACCGAACCTGTACAGAATTTAGTTTCTTTACAATTGACGTTTCAAGAAGCACAAATTGCAATGAAAAGATTAAGTGAATTAATGACATTAGATCGAGAGGATTCAAAAAAGGAACAATTAAAAAATATCCCTCTTAATGGCAATATTGAGTTCAAAAATGTTTCTTTTTCATACGGATCAAGACCGCCAGTTATTAAAGATTTTTCATTAACAATTCCGTCAGGGGCAAGAGTCGCATTTGTTGGAGAAAGTGGAGCAGGAAAAAGTACAATTTCAAGATTACTATTAAAATTTATTCATCCTCAAGAAGGTAAAGTTACAATATCTGGATATGATTTAGAAGATGTTGATCACAATTTTTTAAGATCTCATATTGCTTATATTCCTCAAAATATCGAGTTATTTACAGGCACAATCATCGATAATATAAAAGTTGGAAATCACAACGTGACATATGAGGATATTATATTAGCCTGCAAAAAATCTGATGCAAATGAGTTTATTGAGAAATTACAAAATAGATATGAAACATTCGTTGAGGAATCAGGAAGCAACTTTTCTGGAGGAGAGAAGCAACGTATAGCAATAGCCAGAGCATTGATTGCAAACCCTGAGATTTATATTTTTGATGAAGCAACATCTAATTTAGATTCTTTCAGTGAACAAAAAATACAAAACCTTATTTTTAGAAATAGAAGTAATAAAACAGTTATTATCATAGCTCATCGTCTATCTACTATCGTAGCATGTGATTTCATTTGTTTTATAGAAAATGGGCAAATCATTGAACAAGGAACACACGAAGAATTAATACGATTAAATGGTAAATACGCTAAAATGATTCGTTTACAGTCTGGGAAAACAGTTGAAATTACAGAACAATATTTTTCGGAGGTAATGCTCTATGAGTAAATTAGAAGTCAAAGAAAATAAAAGATTAACTTTAAAAAATGTCATTATCAACGAATTACACAATATTAAATTGGAAAATTTAGATTCTGAAATTCAAAAATTTGTTAATTATTTACAAGTATTAAAAATTCAAACCTTTGGCCCCCTGATTACAAAATTAATCGGGACAAATATTCATAATGATGGATTAATAACTTGTGACTATGATGTTATGGTACAAGCACATGATTATCATCTCTATAAAGATAAGTTTAAAGTAACAAAAGAATATAATTGTGATTATTGTATTTATACCCGATTTGAAGGAAAAATAGAAAACTTAAATTATGCTTATACAAAATTAGATTTACATATTTACGAAAATGATTTAATGACAAAAGGTGAAGTATATAGTGTTTTTCTATCAAACACACCCAACCATATGGTAGTAGATCTTTTTAGACCGGTGACAAGAAATGAAACTTTATAATATCAATGAACTAAAAGATTCTAGAATCTTTTTTGATAAAAAACCACCAATTTTTCTAAGCATATTTATTTGTTTCTTATTAATCATTCTTTTATTTTCATTTTACTACTCGAAAGTTTCAATAAAACCATACGTTGTGAAAGCACCAGGTATCATCACAACAAGCGATAATCAGTTTATATCTCCACAAATAAATGGAGCTGTCGTATCAATTAAAGCTGTAGAGGGACAGAAAGTTTCCAAAGATGAAGTTTTATTTATCATATCCAATGGACAAGAGGGTTTGCAAAATTCTGCATTAATGCAACAAGTACAGAATCTGAATACAAAATTAGAAGTAATGAAAAGGTATGAAGAATCCTTAAAGAAAAAAGTCAATCAAATGAAAAACTCGGGAATAGAACAAGCCTATTACGGTAAAGTTGAGTACTATTTACTTCAAGTAAAAACTCAAAATTTTGACAAAAAGAACTTAACTACACAATTAAGTTATAAGAAGCAAAAAAAGAAGGAACTTAATTCAGAACTGAATAAACTTACCAACCAGTTAAATAGTATGGAAAAAGACGATATAAAAAAAAGTGAAATTCAAGGAAAAATTGATGCTAAAAAAAGTGAAATGGATGGTATTCAACAAGAAATAAGCCAACTAGAGCAACAAATAAATAACCCATCTTCTCAAGCTCAGGAAATATATAATCAACTAACTAGTGAACTTGGTACAGAAAGGTTTGAAATAGAATCAAAAATCGTAGAATTAGAAGGTCAAATTTTAATTAATAATGGTCAAGATTCTTCTTTAATCGTAAAGTCAAAAAATAATGGCATTGTTCATTACCTAGTACCATTACAAGTAGGAATGTCTATTCAAGCAAATCAAATAGTTGCCGAGGTTTCCAAAAATTCAGATCAGGACTCGCAAGTTGAAGCATACATAGATGCAAAAGACATTTCAAAGGTAAATATCGGTAATAAGGTGCAGATTGCCATAGATGGTGTGAACACTTATAAGTTCGGCACGATAGAGGGAATGCTTTTGTCAATTGATTCAGGTACTGTAACTCAAGAAACACGTGAAGGAAATAAGATTTATTATAAAGGTTTAGTTCGTTTATCTAAATCGAAGCTAAGGGCAAGTGATGGAACCACTGTAAAACTTATCAAATCAATGCCGGTAGAATCTAGAATTGTTTACGAAGAAGAAACATACTATGAATGGATCATGAAAATGCTAAATTTTAAGAATTTTTGATATTCAGGAGGGGAGTATTTTATATGAAACTAATGATTGGACTAAATTTATCTTATTATCTTTGCCTATTGGTATACATAATGTCAATACCGCAAGATTCATTCGATTCTTATATCTTGAAACTAATATTGTTTATCTTATGCTTGGGTACTTTTGTCCTTTTAATTTATTCTTATATAATCATATCCTTTAATAAAAAAATTAAATCGATAAAACATTTTTTCAATCTAACACTATCACTAATGTGTATTGGAACCGTTTTATTGCTTATTTTAGGACCTGAGATATATAAAAAAACAAACAGTATTGTAATGTTGATGGGGATTTGTATCGTCTTATTAATCGCTTCAAACGTTTTATTTTTCAAAATACAAAAAATAACTGAAATTTTTAAATTGGATTTTATACAGGAAACCAAGATTATTTATAAAATGGGAAAAGCAATAGATAAAACACCCCTCAATAATGCCATCACTAAACTGGATTATTTGTTTTTAGCCTATTGTATAGCTTATTTTAACGTCGGGAATATTTATATATTTGTATGCATTATTGGAATCATTCTAATTTTATCAACTAAGTATTTGAAAATAATAAAAACTGATTTTCTAAATAGTGGACTAATATCAGTAAAAGAAACCTATTTATCTCTCATCAGTTACTATTTTTGTTATATATTTTCAATTATATATGCAATTTTTATTCAAAATGTTTCTGTCCTTTTAGTAGGTGGTGCTAGTTTATTAGCAATCAAGATATTTATTCGTAGAATAGCCGAAAAATTATATGAAGAAAAGAATAGCATTTCATAAATACTATATAGGTATAATGTACATTTATGTACTTTATATAAAAAATTTGAAAAGGGGATCTAACAATGGAATTAGTATTACCAGAAAAGTATGTAGAATTAGACCAAGAAGAAATGGCTTATCTTGATGGGGGAGCATATCTTACTGCAAATCAATGTTGGGGTGTCTGCACAACTTTAGCTTTGAGTCCGGGTGCACTAATTGCAGCAGCAACTACAGCAGTAATAATCAAAAAGGTCCTTAATTTGGTAAAAGGATGGGGTGGACCTTGGACATTTATTGCTGGAAGTATTATTAGTTATGGTACTTCAATGGTTTCAAAACTTGCTATTGGAATAGGTAAAGGGGCTATTTCAAATAGAGGATTATCAGTAAGATTTAATTTAGATATATATAACTTTGGTCTACAAACCTACATTGGTAAAGCATCATGGGCTTGATTAAAATTCTTTAAGAAATGTAGAGAAGTTGCTGACTGATTTTTCATAATATTTTTATTTTTCCCCCTTCAATGAATGGTTTATGTATTGTTTAATCAAAAAAGTTAGAAGCCCCGGATTTCCCGGGTCTTCTTATTTACACAACACCTGACGAATCCGCTCCAAAGCCCAATCCATTTCCTTCTGGCTAATAATTAACGGAGGAGCAAAACGAATAGTGTTTTCATGGGTTTCCTTGCATAACAGGCCTACTTTTTTTAACTCCTCACAATAGTGGCGAGCAGAAGTTGCCATTTCCACTCCAATTAATAACCCTTTGCCTCGAATGTCCACAATATCAGGATTGTTTATTCCCTTCAATTGGTCCATCATATACTGCCCCATCTTTTGGGAACGCTCAACGAGATTTTCCTCTTCCAACACATCCATGGCTGCAATGGCTACGGCACATCCTAGAGGATTTCCCCCAAAAGTAGAACCATGGGAGCCTGGGTCAAACACCCCCAGTATATCCTTATTGGCTGCTACCACAGATACAGGAAATACCCCTCCCCCCAATGCTTTTCCTAAAATAAAAACATCAGGGATTACACCTTCCCAATCACAGGCAAACTTTTGTCCCGTCCTAGCAAAACCAGTTTGAATTTCATCCGCCATAAACAGCACCTGGTTTTGCTGGCATAACTCATACCCTTGGGTCAAATAGCCATCAGGGGGCACAACCACACCTGCTTCACCCTGAATGGGTTCCACCAGAAAAGCGGCAGTCCTTGGCGTGATCGCCTGTTTTAAGGCTTCCACATCCCCGTAGGGAATAATTTTAAAACCAGGAGTAAAAGGACCAAACCCTTCTTTATATTCTGAACTAGAAGAAAATGAAGTCACCGTAATCGTTCTGCCATGAAAATTCCCTTCACAAACGATAACCTCTGCTTGATTTTCTGGAATCCCCTTTACCTGATAAGCCCAGCGCCGGGCAGCTTTAATGGCAGTCTCCACCGCCTCCGCTCCTGTGTTCATGGGAAGAAAACAATTTTTCCCTGTCCAATGGGCTAGCTTTTCATAAAAGGAAGCCAAACGGTCATGATGGAAGGCCCTGGATGTTAAGGTCAAGCGGTCTGCCTGTTCCTTTAAAGCCTGGATAATACGGGGATGACGGTGGCCCTGGTTCAGGGCAGAATAGGCGCTTAACATATCCATATACCGATTCCCTTCAGGGTCTTCCACCCACACCCCCTCCCCTTTACAAATCACTACAGGCAAAGGATGATAATTCTTGGCGCCATACTGATCCGTTCTTCGGATTATGGATTTTGAATCCTCCATACCGAACCTCCTTATGGCTTTTTATTTTAATGGGGTCTTTTCTTTTCGTTGATGGATTGTTGTAAATCCTGCAATCGCTCCCCAATGGTTTTATCCACTTCTCCATCCTCAGTATCTACATTAAATCCTGGCATAGGCTCATAATTTGCCAATCGGCGTAACGATCTTTTTGATTGAACAACCTGTGGGGTTTCTAAAGGATCTAATACAATGTTATCTCTTAAATCATCTTTATGTTCATCCATGATGTAATTATCCCTCCTAAAGTATATATAAGATTAGTATGTCTTTATGAGGAGTTTTCCATGAAATTTGTAAAAACAATTTGACAAAAATGAAAGGAAAAAGGTAAAATCAAACATGTAAAAAGCCCTTTACATTTTTTTTGGAGTGAATCCATTTGAACAATCGAATTCAAGAACTGCGCAAAAAACAAAACCTATCCCAGGACAAGTTGGCGAAACTTTGTAGTGTTTCCCGTCAAACAATCAATGCTATCGAAAACAACAAATACGACCCAACCTTACAATTGGCATTTAAGTTAGCAAATGTACTGAATAGCACTGTGGATGAACTCTTTCATCCGTAGAGCTTGACCAAATCTCTTCTTATCCTCTATAATTGCCAGAATTACCCTAAAGGAGGAGGAGAGTATATGCCAACAAAAAAAGAAGCCTGGAAAAATAATCAGGTCGCCAGTGATTTTCTCGGAATTCGTGAATCCATTCCCTTTGGAAAAGAACAAGTGCAAGTCATGGTTCATATGATTCAGCAAATGCCACATCCTCCCCAGTCTATTTTGGATTTGGGCTGTGGTGATGGCTTTACCGGTGCTTTTCTTTTAAGCCTTTACCCCGAAGCCGCAGGGGACTTTGTAGACTACTCCCCTCCCATGCTGGAAAAGGCAAAAGAGCGCCTGAAAAATGTACCCCATACTCGGGTAATGGAAGCTAACTTAGAAAATACTCCTCTTCCCCGAATTGTGGGGACAACATCCTACGATTGCATCGTCTCTTCCTATGCATTGCACCATTTGACCCACCCGCGAAAGAAAAGCATCTATCAGGAAATATATAACCTCCTTAACCCAGGCGGGATTTTTATCAATGTAGAACACGTAGCATCTTCTACACCTGAAGTTTCCCACATATGGGACGAGCTTTTTATTGACCATATTTTTTCTTATAAAAAAGATCATGAATCAGAAATTAGCCGTGAAACAGTAAGTAATGATTATTTAACCCGACCAGACCAATACGACAACATTCTTGAACCTGTAGAGGATCAATGCCAGTGGTTACGGGAAATCGGCTTTCAACATGCAGACATTTATTTTAAATACTTCGAAATGGCGGTGTTCGGAGGATATAGAAAAGGCTAAGGGAGACATCTCCCTTAGCCTTCATTTTTTGACAGTATAGGAACCATATTTTTTTTTAGCTTGGCAAAATTAAAGTACATGGCAATACGCCAGGGAAGAATCATGCCAAAGGCCAGGATAAAAAAGAGGCCTGCCGTCTCCATAATATTAATGTACTCCCCAACATAGGATTTTAATCCCATCCGTAAAGCCACCAACCCCAACAATATAAAAACAAAAGCTTTAGATCGTTTTAAATAAATATCCTCGCCCACAATTTCAAATTTAGAAGTGGCGATTAGGGGATAAGAAAACAACGTTCCTACAAAAAATGCAATCAACGCATATTGCACATGAACATGCATTTGGGGCACCAAAAACATCGAAAATCCCGTGCTCATAAAAAGAGGGGGCAATAAAATTTTCTTTACTGTAGCCGGTTTTTTCGCTGCTTTCATGCGAATCATGAAAACCATCATGGCCATAAAAATAGCAAAAATCGTGCTAATCACAGTTAAAT
>CALNBV010000132.1 GCA_937874515.1 uncultured Paenibacillaceae bacterium
TTCACCTTGTGGATTTGGAAGGGTTTAGCTATGGGGAAACAGCCAAAATCATGGGTAAAAATCTTGGACAAGTTCGGGTGCTCTTATTTCGAGCCAGGCGCAAATTGAAGACGTTAGTAGAAGGTGAGGTGTAAGCCATGGATGCAAGGGATTCATTTAAGGATGGTGTATGGGAAAAGGTACGGATTCTAGAATACAAAAAGATTGAAGAAGAACTGGTAAAAGAGCGGCAACGCCAGCTTTTTAAGGCAAAGCTGAAGGTTGGGTTGATTCTGCTCCTGGTGGCCTTATTGATCCTCATACCTGTTTATTTTCTTGTGAAAGACACACTGTTTTTCATCATTATTTCTGGCGTCGTTTTATTGTCCTTAGGAAAAGTGTACGAATATATTCAGGACTCCAATGTAGAGAGAAGGGTGTTCTATGAAAATTAATATATCTCATTTAAATAAACAATTTGGTTCCCACAGGGCCTTAGATGATGTGAGTATCCAAATCAGTGAGGGCATGTTTGGTTTGTTAGGTCCTAATGGAGCGGGGAAAACAACGCTGATGCGGATTTTAACGACGTTGATTCCCAAAACCAGTGGAGAGGTAAGCTTAAATGGAATCCAGATTGGGGAAAAGGGGAAAATTCGTGAAATGGTAGGTTATTTGCCCCAGGATTTCTCCATGTATCCTACTTTATCTGTGTATGAAGCCATGGATTATCTGGCTCTCCTTTCCGGTATTAAACCCCGGTCTGTACGAAAGCAACGCATTACCCAATTACTAGAACAGGTCAATCTCCAATCCTATGGGAAAGTAAAAGTGAAAGCGTTATCTGGAGGCATGAAAAGAAGATTAGGCATTGCCCAGGCCCTCATCCATGATCCTAAGATTTTGATTGTGGACGAGCCTACAGCCGGATTGGACCCGGAAGAGAGAATTCGTTTTCGCAATCTATTAAGTGATTTAGCCCAGAACCGTATCGTAATTCTATCTACCCATATTGTTGAAGATATTGAATTTTCCTGTGAGAACCTGGCCATTTTGCAAAAGGGGAAAGTCATTTTCCACGGGAAAACGAGAGAGCTTATTGAACAAGCAAAGGGCAGGGTTTGGTCCGGATTAATTCCCAGAGAAGAGATGGAGAAGTTGCGCAAGGAATATCCCGTGATTTCCACCGTTTCTGAAGGGGAAGAAATCATGGTTCGCCTGTTGTCTCAAAATCAACCTTTTTCCCAGGCAGAACAGGTTCAGCCCTCCATTGAAGATGCCTATATGAAATTGGTTAAGGGGGTGTAATCATGTTCCTTCCGTTAATGGGGAAAGAAATGAAATATCAATTAAAAGGGATTACCTTTTATCTTTTTTTCGCAATTGTCCTATTGTTTTATTTCACCCAGTTTGTCCCATCCATGGAGATTCCCAAACCACCTGTAGCCAATAGTCAGGGAGTGTATGGTTTTGTTCCCATGGAGGATCAAGGGGACAAGATGAAAGCAGTCTACAATTGGATGACCCAGGATGTGCAAAGGGGAGAAATCTTAACCTATGGTTTTATGATCAATAAGGAAGTAAGGTTGTCAGAGGAAAAGAAGCAATTTATACAAGAGGCCATGAATCGTCTGGCATCACAGGGTGAAATTTCTGTTTCTTATGAGGAGTTTTTAACCATTGTCGGGGACCTGGATCAAAAGTTAGGCGGGTCCACTACGTATAGTGATGAGTGGAGAGATGATTCCTTACGCCGTCCCATGACCTATGAAGAAGCCGTGCAAAAGTATAAGGATTTAATTGAAAAAGATAAAGTAACAGGAGCCTTTGGCAGATTGTTTGCCGATTATATGGGAATTACAGCTGGGATTTTCCCGATTTTCCTTGGTGCTTTCGTATTAACAAGAGACAGGAGAACGAGGGCCCATGAAATCATTTATAGTCGCAAAATATCTTCTATTACCTATGTTCTTAGCAAGTATTTCGGCA
>CALNBV010000133.1 GCA_937874515.1 uncultured Paenibacillaceae bacterium
TTCCCAATTTAATTAAACAAAAACGTCCTGAAGGGGAGAAGGCCCAGTTTGCACAACGATGCAGGCAGAAGTTGTTTGCCGCCCGGGAGCAAAGGGTTCACCCCCATAAAGATGATAAAATTTTGACAGCATGGAACGGGTTAATGATTGCTGCTTTGGGAAAAGGGGCAGTGGTGTTACAAGACCAATCCCTGGCTGAAGCCGCCAGCAAGGCTCTATCCTTTATCAGAAAGAAATTAATTACCCCTGAAGGGCGGTTAATGGCCCGGTATCGGGAAGGTGAGTCTGCCTTTGCCGGGTATCTGGATGATTATGCCTTTTTAATCTGGGGTTGTATTGAATTATATCAGGCCACCTTTAATGAAGAGATCCTCGCTTTTGCGGTGGGGTTACAAGATGCACAAAATCGTTTGTTTTGGGATGAAGAAGAGGGTGGATATTTCTTCTATGGCAATGATGGAGAAGATTTAATTAGCCGACCTAAGGAATTATATGATGGTGCCATGCCTTCGGGAAATTCTATTTCTGCCTTAAATTTAATCCGTTTGTTCCGTTTGACAGGACGGGACGATTTCCAGCAATTCGGGGAAAAACAATTGGCATCTTTTGCCGGGGAAGTTGCCCGTTACCCTCGCGCTTTTTCTGCTTACCTACTCGCCTTGCAATGGTCTGTGGGCCCTGCCGTGGAAATCTTCTTTTCTTCTACAAAGAAGGAGGAAAATGGCTTGGAAATGGTGAAAGAAATGTATAATAACTATTTTCCATGTATCATTTCAGCATTCGTAACTGGGGAGGGGATCCAACAATACGAGGAACAATTTCCTCTCTGGCAGGATAAAAAAGTCATCAACGGATTGTCCACTGCTTATGTTTGCCAGGATTTAACCTGCCATAAGCCGGTACACAATGGGCTGGATCTTCGCGAAATGTTCAAAAAGATTTCCTCTCCTATGGTATAATCATGTAGTAAGCAGAGTAGAGGGAGAGTGAATACGTTGCGTAAGTTGTTGTTAGTGTTTCTTCTCGTGCTTTTTTCTACAAATGTCGCTCTTGCTGATGCTACTGTAGGTGAAGTAGTCATCACTCTTGGGGCTGATTTGAAGAAAGAACAGAAAGATCAGATGCTCGGGAAGTTTAACGCACCAAACGCGAAGATTATAACGGTCACAAACGCAGAAGAACATAAATACTTGGATGGCCTTTTGAACAAAAGCATTATTGGAAACCATGCGATTTCTTGTGCCAGAATTGAAATGGCTCCAGCTGGAACAGGGGTTGTTGTAGAAACCAACAATATCTCCTGGGTTAGCAAAGCCATGTATGAAAATTCTCTGGCAACAGCAGGGGTGAAGGATGCCAAAGTTCAGGTTGATGCTCCATTTAGCGTTTCCGGTACCGCAGCTTTAACAGGTGTGATGAAGGCTTTTGAAACTGCCACAGGGGAAAAGCTAGATGAAAACCGTAAAGTAGTAGCCAATGAAGAATTGGTAACCACCGCCAAAATTGGTGATGAAATTGGCGATCAAGAGAAAGCAGCCGAATTGCTTACTCGTTTGAAAGCAGAACTTTCGAAGCATGCTGCCAATTTAACAGATAGCCAGTTACAGGATATGATTATTAATGTCTCAACGAATATGGGTTTAACCTTAGAGCAGAGCGAAATTGATGCATTGGTAAGTATATTACGGAAGATTCAAGCATTAGATATTGACTGGAATCAGGTATTAAACCAGGTTAGTAGTTATAAAGATGAAATCCAAGATTTCTTAAATAACAACCCGGAAACTAAATCATTCCTGCAAGAATTTTTAAGCTTTTTTCAGAGTTTGTTTGAAAAAGCAATAAACTGGCTGAAATCCTAGAGAATAGAATAATAAATGGAGAGAGAATCCGTTGGAGTATTAAGGCCCTTCATTTTTAATCTGAAGACTCAAATAAGGTGAAGGAAAAAAACAATAGGAGAGATTTGTATGGCTCAACGCGTAGCCACAGAATACAAAAAAGTTGTCCTTGAATTAAAACCGACGGAGTTGCAATCTTTCATTACCCTTTTTAGTAACCCGGAATTTAATCCGGAAGTTCGCGTTTATGAAAATGGCGAGAAGGAAATCGTTCTTCATGATAATGGAGAAGAAATTCCCTTATCCTTTAAATGGTTAGGAACCTGTTACCATTTTGAAGGGGATTATACCATTCGGAATTTAAAATTGGCGAACCAAATGCGAGTGGCTGTGCGTAAGTTTAAAGGTACAGCAATCGCTCATCGGATTTTTCCAGACTATACGATGATTTATACCTATAAAGACGGTAATGTCATCCGAATTATTGAAGAGAAAAAAGGGGTATTGACCCTGGTGTTCGAATATAAAGATACCGCCGGGGAGTTGCAGCGACTGTATGAATCTAGGGGAGCAGAAGATGAAATAACCTGGATTCATTTATGCATTGATCAGTTGCTTGATTTACGGAACCGGAATCATGTCATAAATATGGCAACGAAGGAAATCGACTGCCGACTTCTTGAATTAACTAAACAACTATTTGTACTTGAGGCCTAAATTCGTTTTGTCCATCCAATGAAAAAGGATGGACTTTTTTTTGCGTAAAAGAACATTTTTTCATTGTTGAATAATTTAACAATAGATATGATAAGGGTAGTGCTTTTTAGGCAAGTGGAGAACAATACGGAGGTTAAAAAATGATCGATTTGCATAGCGCTAAAGTGAAAAGAATGAGCCCTGAGGGCATCCTTGATTTGATTAAAGATGGTGACGATTTAATTCTTCCTCTGGCGAATGGAGAACCCATTGCTCTCCTTGATGCCATAGAGGAACACGCTAAACGTATTCAGGGAGTTCGCATTCATCAAATGCATACTATCAAAGAACGATCTTATATTCGTGGGGAATTAGACAATCATCTTCGCCATGTTTCTTATTTTTTAAGTGGTGCAACCCGAAAGGCTTATCACGGGGGGACAGTTGAATTGGTGCCCAACCATTTTCATCAAATGCCTCGCATTTTACGTGAGAATACCAAAACATCCATGATATTAGCCAATGCATCTCCGATGGATGAACATGGATACTTTTCCCTGGGTACCAATGCAGATTATGTTTCTGCCTTTATCGGTAAGGTTCCTTTTTTTCTTGAGGTAAACCCATATATGCCTCGCACTTTTGGTGGAAACCAGGTTCATATTAGCCAGATTCATGGGTATACCGAAGTAAATCGACCGATCTTTGAACTGCATCCCCCAACATTAAATGAAAAAGATAGAAAAATTGCTTCCTACATTATGGACCACATTCCAGATGGGGCGACGTTACAAATTGGCATCGGGGGGGTTCCTAATGCGGTATTGGATGGCTTAAAAAACCATCATAATATTGGCATCCATACAGAAATGTTGACCGATGGACTAGTGGATTTAGTGGAACAGGGAATTATTAATGGGATCGAAAAAAGCCTCCATCCTGGAAAAGTCATTGGAACCTTTGCTCTGGGGACAAAACGTCTTTATGACTTTTTGGATGAGAACACAAGCGTTGAGCTATTGCCTGTTGATTATGTCAACGATCCGAGAATCATTGGGCAGGAAGAGAATATGATTTCCATTAATGCTACAACAGAGGTGGATTTCTATGGCCAGTGTGCATCGGAAACTATTGGTGGACGTTATTATAGTTCCAGTGGGGGCCAGGCCGATTTTGCCCAGGGAGTCCTTTATTCCAAAAATGGGAAGGGATTTATTTGCCTGTATTCAACAGCGAAGGATGATACCATTTCCCGCATCCGCCCCCAATTAGTCCCTGGTTCTGTGGTGACCACATTGAAAAATGAAGTGGATTATGTAGTCACAGAGTATGGTATTGCCCAGTTGAGAGGCAAAAGTTTAGGAAAACGGGCAACTGAATTAATCGGTATTGCCCATCCGAAATTCAGGGATGAATTAACCTTTGAAGCGAAGAAACTAGGATTACTATAATATTGTTATGTTAACTTGATATAGACGGAAAAAAGCAGCCAATTTAGGGCTGCTTTTTTTTTCAGATTGAAAAAATATCACCTGATTTTCTACAGTTTATTTAGATGGTATCTTTATTCTCTAAAAGGAGGGTGTTTTATCTTCGACGTGAACTTTAAAAGAGCCATCAAATTCAGGGTGGAGGATGATTCGTGTTTCCTTAGAATCATTAACCATTTTCAGAAGGACAACTAGTTCATCTTCAGTGATTATCGTGTCTTTTTGCGTTTTCAATCTCTGCAGCAACTGTTCGTAATACGCGGCATTTTCTTCTAGCTCGCATTCGCAGTGATAGGTATAGACCCCGCATTCTGAGCAAATAATCTTATTGTCCACGTTGATAACCCCTTTCATTCCGTTTTCAGTATTTCCTGAATGTTGTCTATATTATAACACAGCTTGTCAACCTTTCCCCAGAAAAAGGTGAGATTTCCATGTCATTTTCTCTAAAATATGGGATTAAAGGAGGAGTTTTGTTGAAAAAGGCGGTTTTTTTAGATCGTGATGGGGTGATTAATGACAATTCCCGACCAGTCAATCACTATTCTCAATTTCATTTTATTGAAGGGGCTTTGGATGGAATAAAACAACTGGCAGAAAAGGGATACGAGATTTTTGTTGTGACAAACCAGGGCGGTGTGGGGTTAGGATATATGAAAAAGAAAGCATTGGATGAAATTCATCATCATATGGTAACTATAGTAAAGGAAAATGGTGGACAAATTACAGAAGTGAAAGCATGTACCCATCGTCCGAATATGGGTTGCCATTGCCGTAAACCCGAACCTGGAATGATTCTAGATTTAGGGGAAAAACATCATATTAACTTGAAAAAGAGTTATATGATTGGGGATTTTTATACAGATATCCTTGCAGGGATGAAAGCAGGAGTGAAAACCATTTATATAGGTAAAGAAGACCTGAGGGGAAAAGCTCCCCAGCCTGATTATTTTGCCTGTTCTCTTCTTGATGCCATAAAAAGCGTGGAATAAATTAACGAAGTAACTGTTATCGCTTATTATATAGGAGGGGGAAAAACAAATGTAGACCCCGGAGGAGGATGGGTTCCATGAATCAAAGTGAACAGGAACTTTATCGTCGGTATAGTTTGCTACCAACGGAGGAGTTGGAGGACATCCTATACGATATTGAAGTGTCAGCATCTTTAACCCTGGGCATGAATACCTCTATTGATCGCCTGCACAAAAGTGTATTGCGGAAACTATTACAGGAAAGAGGCGTGAAAGTAGATTTAGGCTAAAGGAGGCAACAGATGATGACATTCTTCTATTTTTGTCCTTCAACGAAAAGTCCGTGAAGATTTAACCTTGAAAAAGGTGGGATTTTCCCGGGCTTTTTAATTTCTCCCATTGGGGAATTATGATAAGATAAAAATTGAGAAGAAAATCTTTTCGTAATAAAGGAGAACGGGACATGTATCATCGCACAGAAACGAGACCAGTTCGAGTGGGGAATTTGACCATAGGGGGAAACAACCAGGTCATTATCCAGAGTATGACCACAACCAAAACAGCTAATGTGAAGGACACAGTGGCTCAAATCCATCGTTTAGAAGAGGCTGGTTGCCAGTTGGTTCGGGTTACAGTGAACTCCATGGAAGCTGCCCAGGCCATTAAAGAAATAAAGAAAGAAATTCATATTCCCCTTGTATCAGATATTCATTTTGATTATAAATTAGCCATCAAAGCCATTGAAAATGGAATTGATAAGGTGCGGATTAACCCTGGCAATATTGGCAAAAGGGACAAGGTAGAGGAAGTGGTAAAAGCCTGTAAGGCCTATGGTGTGCCGATCCGCATTGGTGTAAATGCCGGTTCATTGGAAAAACACCTTTTAGAAAAGTACGGGTATCCTACAGCTGAAGCCATGGTTGCCAGCGCTCTTCACCATATCTCCATTCTTGAAGAGTTGGATTTTCATGAAATCATTGTATCCTTGAAAGCCTCCAATGTGCCTTTAGCCATTGAAGCTTATTTAAAAGCAGCTGAATCCTTTAATTATCCCCTCCATTTAGGAATTACTGAAGCAGGAACGGTCTTTAATGGGGCAATTAAAAGTGCTGCCGGATTAGGTTCTCTTTTATCCAGAGGCATTGGTAATACCATGCGGATTTCTTTAAGTGCTGACCCTGTTGAGGAAATCAAAGTATGCAGAACCTTATTAAAAACCTTTGATTTGACTTCAGATGAAGCCACCTTAATCTCCTGTCCAACGTGCGGCAGAATCGAAATTGATTTAATTTCAGTGGCTAATGAAATTGAAGACTATATTGCAACGATTAAGGCACCTATTAAAGTAGCTGTGTTAGGTTGCGCTGTAAATGGTCCGGGG
>CALNBV010000134.1 GCA_937874515.1 uncultured Paenibacillaceae bacterium
AATATTACCGAAATTAATACGGTACGTAAGCATTTATCAAAAACCCCCACGAAAATCACCATACAATCCGATGACATCTGCAAAAAAGATAACATCGAATCCCCCCTCTTCAAGCCGCTTAGCTAAATTTACCCATAAATCTACATCATTAAAATTCGCTTGATTCCCTGCCTCATCTCGCCACAGTCCGTGCAAGATATGTGAAGCTGTGTTCATCACAAAAGCAGAGAATGATAGTGGTTTCGCCATTAAATAAACCCTCCAAGTATTAAATTTTTTTAGAATCTATTGATTCTCTTACCAGGCCGTGATTACATTTGGGTAGTTTTCTTGTAATACCTTTTTGACTCGATCATTTTGGAATGCTTTTCTTAGGATCTCTGTCTTCACTCCATTCTTATTATCGGGATGTACTCCTACAACGAGATTGTAAGGTTTGATATCATCGTTTTTATCTTCCTTAACAATGGCATCATTTGGGTTCAAACCACTTGAAACAGCAATAGCAGTAAACATAAATCCTGCATCCACATCATCAATGGTTCTTCCTAGCATTTGTTGGTCCACTTCTTTAAACTTTAAATTCTTGGGATTAGAAACAATGTCTTTTGTGGAGGTGTGTACCACATTCACACCATCCCGTAATTTTAATAACCCTTTCTTCTGTAACATAAAGAGAGCACGACCATTATTGGCAGGGTCCACAGGAATCGCAATGGTTCCTCCAACAGGAATCTCCTCTACAGATTTATGTTTTTTGGAATAGAGTCCAGCGGGGTCAATAAAAGTATAAAAAGCGGGAACCACCTTGGTGCCATGATCCTCATTAAATTGATTTAGGTAGGCGATATGTTGAAAGTAATTCCCATACGCTTCTTTTTTGTCTACGATTTCATTGGGTTGTACAATATCGTTTAAATAGATTTGTTTTAACTGATAGCCTTGCTTTTCTACTTCTTCTTCAACGACGTTTGTTATTTTTTTAAAAATAGGGTCATCGAATACAACCAGTGAAATTTCTTTTTCTTTCGAAGCACTGCTTGCAGAAGAACTACAACCGGCTATAGCCAACATAAGGATAGCCGCCATCAACAATAGGAATGTCTTTTTCATCAAATGTTATCCCCCTTGACTAGGCCTATATAAAACTTAACAGATAAAATTACCCTGATTTATTACCATGGAAATGTAACGGTTGGGTAACTTTTCTCCAGTACCTCTTTAATTCTTTTATTCTGGAAGGCTTTTCTTAGGACTTCCGTTCTCCCATCCTTTTTGTTATCCGGATGAACACCTACAACCATAGTATAGGGTTTGATTTCATCGTTCTGATCTTCCATGACCAAAGCATTTTTTGGATTTAATCCACTGACAGCCGCTTGTGAGGAAAAGATAAAGCCAACATCCACATCCTTAATGGCACGGCCTAACATTTGCTGGTCCACTTCTTTAAATTTCAAATTCTTTGGATTGGAAATGATATCTTTTATTGATGCATGTACAACATCCACCCCCTCTTTGAGTTTTAACAGCCCTTTCTTCTGTAATAGAAACAAAGCTCGACCATTATTAGCGGGATCAACGGGAATTGAAACCGTGCCCCCTACAGGAATTTCATCTATCGATTTATGTTTCGTAGAATAAAGTCCTGAGGGTACAAGATAAACTTGAAAAGCAGCAACCACATTCGTCCCATGATCCTTATTAAATTGATTCAAATAGGCACTATGTTGGAAAAAGTTGGCGTAGGCCTCTTTACTATCCACAATCTTGTCTGGTTGAATAACATCATTCATGTAAATTGGCTTTAACTTATACCCTTGCTTAGCAACTTCTTCCTCTAGGACCTTCCCAATTTCTTTAGTAATTTCTGTGTCCATCAACAGTAACGAAATTTCTTTACTTGAACTACCACCCCCAGAAGTAAGGGCAGAGCAACCTGTCGTGATTAGTAAAAAGCTAATTATGATTAGAAAAAGTAGATTTTTTTTCATCTAATATTTTCATCCTTTTTTCAATGGAATCCTTAGTTTTTCTTATTCAGTCTTCTTACGGTAAAGTTGCCTGTGGTTTGCAGGATTTGCACAATAATCACAATCAAGATAACCGTGGCAATCATAATGTCCGTTTGGTAACGATAATACCCATAGCGAATCGCAAAATCCCCGATTCCTCCACCACCTACTAAGCCTGCAACAGTGGAAAAGGAGAGAAACGAAACACTAATAATCGTAATGGCATTGGCAATACCTGCTCTGGATTCGGAAAAAAGAACTTTCCAAATGATTTGGCGCGTATTGGCTCCCATGGACTCCGCTGCTTCCACAATCCCGCGATTCACGTCAAGGAGTGTTTGTTCGATTAATCGTGCAAATTCCGGGATGGCACTAATGGCCAGGGGAACAACAACAGCAGTAGTGCCAATGGCGGTGCCCACAATAAGTCGTGTGAAGGGAATAATGGCAATCAGTAAGATGAGAAACGGAAAAGAACGAATCACATTCACAATGCCATCAATCGCCACATAAAGTCTCGGAGCACTGATAATGGAACCTGGTCGAATTAAATACAACAAGGTGCCTAAAGGTGTGCCCACAAGAACAGCAACAGCAAGGGTAATCACCATCATATAAAAGGTCTGCCCCAGGGAAGTAACGATTTCAGGCCATACAGCGATGATATTATCTAGCATTTGCAATCTCCTCCTTCCCTTGGAATTCAATTTCATTTCTAAATAGGAATTGGGCAATTTTCGATTGAGGGACAAAGGTAGAATCCCTCATGTTAATCCGTTCCACAATGTGCCCGTTTTCCATCACAGATACTTTGTTGCAAATGGTTTTAATGACCTCCATTTCATGGGTAACAATAATAATGGTAATACCAAACTTCTCATTTAGTTCTTTTAAAAACGCCAGGATACTTTCTGTGGTTTGGGGATCCAGGGCTGACGTGGGTTCATCGCAAAGTAACACATTTGGTTGGGTAGCTAAGGCTCTCGCAATGCCCACCCGTTGTTTTTGCCCCCCACTTAATTTCACAGGATAGGCATTTGCTTTATCAGATAACCCAACAATCTCCAGGCATTCGGCTACTCTTTTTTTCCGTTTTGCTTTCGGTACCCCGGCAATTTCTAAAGGAAATGAAACATTTTGGGACACGGTACGGTTGCTCAATAAATTGAAGTGTTGAAAAATCATCCCTAGGGATAATCTTCTTTTTAAAAGTTCCTTTTTAGACAAGCTGGTCAGATCTACACCATCTACATGGACAGAACCTGTATCAGGTCGTTCTAGAAGATTAATCATGCGTAAAAGAGTAGATTTCCCTGCCCCACTAAAACCGATAATTCCATAAATATCCCCTTTTGCAACTTCCAACGAGACAGATTTGACGGCCTGAAGCTCCCCATCCTTTGTTGCATAGGTTTTACTGAGGTTTTTTAATGAAATCACTTTTTTTACTCCTCCCTTTCTTCCTCGCTTCTCTTCTTCCTAACGAATTAGCAATTGACGATAATTTGCACCCGGGTGCTCATTAGACAGGTAGGCTGATTTTTCAAACAATTTCTCTCGTAACGTCCCTTCTTCATATTCCTCTTTAAATAAACCACGACGTTGCAACTCAGGAACTACTAATTCCACAAAATCTTTAAAAGTTCCAGGTGTAATAGCATAGGCGATGTTAAAACCATCAACACCAGCTTCTTCCACCCAATACTCTAAGGTATCGGCAATTTGTTCAGGGGTACCTACTTTAATTGGTCCCATTCCGCCAATGCCTGCAAAAATAGCCAATTCACGAACCGTCCACACCTTATTTGGATCTGACTGAGTTAATACTTCAACAGCCGATTGTATTGCATTACTTTCTACATATTCTAGATTTTGATTGGGATCATACTCCGAAAAATCAATTCCCGTCCAACCGGATAACAAAGCCAAAGCCCCTTCATAGCTAATGTGTTCCACATATTCGTTATATTTGTCCCAGGCCTCTTGTTCCGTTCTTCCCACAATGGGCGTGAATAAAGAAAAAACTTTGATATCTTCAGAATTTCTCCCAAATTCCTTCGCCTGTTTACGTAAATCCTGAACAGACCCTTTGATGGATTCCACAGAAGGCCCTGCCACAAAGACGCACTCTGCATTTTTCGCTGCAAATGCACGGCCGCGGCTAGAAGTTCCTGCTTGGTACAATACTGGTGTCCGTTGGGGTGATGGTTCACATAAATGGATGCCTGGCACTTTGAAATATTTTCCTTGATGATTGATTTCGTGTACTTTATCTGGATCGGTAAAAACCTTATTTTTACGATCCCGCAACACAGCGCCATCCTCCCAACTGCCTTCCCACAGTTTATAGCAAACTTCTAAATACTCTTCGGCAATGTCATAGCGTTGATCGTGCTGAATTTGGTTTTCTAATCCGATGTTTCTCGCCGCACTTTCTAAATAAGAAGTAACAATGTTCCATCCCACACGGCCTTTCGTTAAATGGTCTAATGTTGATAATCGTCTTGCATGGATATAAGGGTGTTCAAAAGTAAGGGCAACCGTTACACCAAATCCAATATGTTCTGTGGCCTGTGCCATAGCTGACACGATTAAAAGAGGGTCATTAACGGGTACCTGAGCAGCCTGACGAACAGCAGGAATTTTACTGTCTTGATAAACGTCATAAATACC
>CALNBV010000135.1 GCA_937874515.1 uncultured Paenibacillaceae bacterium
AAAAGCGTCTATTATTAGGACCTTACGGTCCTTCTTTGTAGAGTAGAGAACTGAAATTTTCATGGCGACCATTAGGTCGCCTTACTTATTTCAGATTCACCTTCATCAAACCGTACGTGAAGTTTTTTCCGATGTTCTTCATTCTTTGGCTTGCGGTTATCGTGCCACTTTAATCTGTGTATCTTTTGTTAATGGCAAAATTTCATTTATTCCAGAAGACATTTAAACCATCTTAGTAACTTTTTATGATGGGATCCTAGAAAATCAAATCCAGCTTTGTTGTCCCAGATATTAACTAACTTTGATTTCTCCTGCTTCCTTCTTTGTTTTAAAAAACCTAAAAAGGGGATACCATCGGTATCCCCAAAATTTTGCGAATTATGGCGCAAAAAAAACTCAACAGTTTAAGTAATGAAACTGAAACCCTTGAGTTTTTCTCTTCTTTTACCAGCTAATTTAAAATGTACCTTTCTATGATTCAAAACAATCTTAATTTTGAACTAGTATCAATCGTTTAGGCACAGGACCATCATAAAAAGATTCTAATTTCTCCAATGTTAGGTCACGTAAATTTATCACAGTTTGTGGAATTCCTGAAGGATCTACTAAATAGTCACCTTCCGTTACTCTCCATAGCTCAAGTTCCCTCCAGATATTCACATATTTCCCTATGTATCCTGCAAGGTGTGAAACTACTTTTTCTACACCCGTTACTTTATAAACAAATTTCTTGTCAGTTAAAAAACGAGCATAAGGGTTATGGAAATCCTCCTCGATTACCAACGGGCTATTTTGAAGCTCCTCTGGGAGTTGGATGAAAAATACTCTCTTATTCCGGTCAATATTACTTAAATCAATTCCACGAATTTGTATTTGTTCCTCTGTTAATCCCATTTTTAGTAGTTCATTGTAAGACTTGATTTCTTCATCTGACAATGCCTCTTTAAAAGTTGTTAGTTTCTGATTACAAGAAATAAATTCATAAACAGCCAAGATTTCACCTCTTTTCAAAAATCTTCGCTAATTAAGTATACTATCTTCAAGTATTTCAACGTAACCCAAATCCCCATGAACCCGAACCCACTGTCCATCTTTAATGAGTTTTGTGGCATTTTCCACTCCAACAACCGCTGGAATGCCGTATTCTCTGGCCACAACTGCTCCATGAGTCATGAGCCCTCCCACTTCCATCACTAATCCTTTCGCAGAAATAAAGAGAGGGGTCCAACCAGGATCCGTGAATGGGGCGATTAAAATATCCCCTTTTTCTAGTTTTCCTTCTTCCGGATTCATTACCACTCTGGCACGGCCTTCTACCACACCTGGCGAAACTGGTGTTCCCGGAAGTGCTCCTTCAGGCAGATTTTCTATTTTATTGATTCCTTTAATGATTTCTCCCTCACTGGTAATGACTCGGGGTGGAGTTAAAGCACGATGATTTTCGTATTCTTCCCGCCGTTTCCCAATGAGTTCTTTGATATCTTCTTTAAAAGATCCTTCAAGAATAGATACCAGTTCAGAAAGCCTAAGGTAATATGCATCTTCTTTTTCATTTAGAACACCTTTCCCAACGAGCTTGCTTGCTTCCTCTAAAATAATTTTCTTATATACCCAGAAGCACTGGATTATCATGTATTTGGGATGCTCCCGCAGTGCCATGGTGTTGCTAAACACCTTGAGCATTCTTTTCATAATCTTACCTTTAATAGATCCAAAAGGTTTCTCTTTCATTAAGGAGAGAATCTCTCTGGTGGCTTCTTCCCTCTCCTTCTCCCCTTGCCTAAATTTCTCCCGATGTTCCCCTGGTTCTGTACTGTCAATATGTCCTAGGATAGCTGGAAAAAGAGAAACAGGATTTTCACTCCAACGGGTTTGAGTAAGGTCGATTTCACCAGGGCACCTCATGCCATACTTCTCTAAATACAGGTTGAAAGATTCAAGGAATGTTCCTCCCCCTTCAATGTTCCGAAGGTCTTCATAAAAGCTTCCTTCATTAGGGTTTCTTAAATAAGAAACCACATCAGGGTAATTCCTTGCAACATCTCCAATATCCCCTAATGCCAGCCCCATTTCCAGGGTAACATTTCCACGCAAGGATTTTCCAAGATGGGTGAGGCATTTTGTGTCTCCCAACCACTTTTCCGTTAGTTTCCTTACCATATGATAGGAACTTATTCCCGTAATCGCAACTAAAAACAAATGAAGAAAAAAGTCAATAGGGTCTTTCGCTATCCGTTCCTGCATGCGGCGAAGGCGTGCCGCCCCAGAAAGAGCGGATAATTCCGATTGCAAGCTTTCCAACTGGGAATCCATATAGGATTCTATTTGCTCTCTTACATGAGATAGATCCCGTATAAAATAGTTTAGAAGAATATTCCACAGGACTCTGGGAACAAATTTAATGACTGTTTTTTTCACACTTTTGTTGTTTCGAACGCCTTTTAAGAAGTCTTTTCGATTGGCAACTTCCGATATGGCTCTGGCAATGGATTCATCAATATTTTTTAAAACAAGGGGCAGGTTTTTACGGGGAAGGGACATGTGTAACATACAGGTAGCATCGATATAAATACGATTTCCTGCCTCAGCCATAATGTCTGTTTCCCTATCCCCTTCTTTATTTCCAAAGGGAAAAAAGGTCTTCATGATAGAAATCCCCATAGGTTTCATAGCAGCTGTCATCATTTGCTGATGGCCAAAGGAGAAGAAGACATGGAGGAAACTTTTATCTTTCACTTCAGGAACAGGATATAAGGAAGTGATGGGACGGCTTTGCAAAATATAAAATTGACCATCCATCAAGGCCCACTCAATATCCTGGGGACATTGGAAATGTTCCTGAATCTCTTGTCCATATGTGGCCAGGGTGAGGATTTGTTCATCAGTGAGGGCAGGTTTATCGGCTTTTTCTTTCGGAATTTCCTGTTGGATGGTACCTCCTGCAGGATTTCCATAAAGGGCGATTTTCTTCTCCCCGATTTTCTTGCTCGCGATTTTTCCGTCCTTCACTTTATATAAATCAGGGGTGACAATCCCTGAAACCAATGCTTCTCCCAGTCCATAACTTGCATCAATGGTAAGGGTTTTGCGATTTCCATCAACGGGGTCAGCCGTGAATAAAATTCCCGATACTTCAGGAAAAATCATGGGTTGAACAACTACACTTAATGCTACTTTTTCATGGTCAAACCCATTTTTGCTCCGATAAGCAATAGCCCGATCTGTGAAAAGGGAGGCCCAGCATAACTGGATATGGCGGATCATATCTTCTTCCCCGTCTATGTTTAAATAGGTTTCTTGTTGCCCGGCGAAGGAAGCACCTGGCAGGTCTTCCGCTGTGGCACTGGAACGAATGGCATAGGACTTCTCTATCCCAACTTCTCTCCATTTTGTGAGTACTTCCCTGCGAATATCCTCGGGAAAAGGAAGAGTACGCAAATGATTGCGTATCTTTTCGCCAACACATTTCAGATTCTTTAAGTTTTCAACATCTAACTCTATTAATTCTTTGTAATATGCTGCCATTTGGGAACTGGTTTCAACAAAACGAACAAATGCCCCGGTGGTTACACAAAAGCCTGCTGGCACTGAAAAACCTGCAGCAGTCAGCTCTCCTAGGTTCGCACCTTTCCCGCCAACAAGAGATAAATCGGATTTCCTAATTTCTTTGAAAGAAAGAGTATATTTCTCCATGGACCTCACTCTTTTCTACCCTTTTCTTCCATGATACTATATTACTTTAACTTTTAGTAATTGATAATAGTTATCAATTGCGGCTATTTTTAAAGGGCAGATTCAAAACCTGCCCTTACTTCATCACATTACATTTGTCCACCTGGTTCAAAGGTACTACAGTCTGTTTCCTCTATTTGAGAAGCTGTTCTCCCTTTTTGGCTCACAACGCTAATGGACTGTGCACTGCACCGATTCCCATTTTCCCAATAGGTAC
This sequence comes from uncultured Paenibacillaceae bacterium, assembly GCA_937874515.1. Lineage (GTDB taxonomy): Bacteria > Bacillota > Bacilli > Aneurinibacillales > Aneurinibacillaceae > CALNBV01. Next base: position 3,950 of record CALNBV010000135.1, read on the forward strand.
AATTGTTTACTTCACACAAGACGTCTTTTGCCATTCTCAAAACCTCCATGAAATGTATTGGTTAAACAAACTAATTATTCCCTTCACATTCATAGAGGATTCACTTCTATCTTATATTTTTTTCACAAATTCGGATTTTAATTTCATAGCCCCGAATCCATCGATTTTACAATCAATATCATGATCCCCATCAACGAGGCGAATGTTTTTTACCTTTGTCCCCTGTTTAATAACAGAAGAACTTCCCTTCACTTTAAGGTCTTTGATAACAGTAATTGTATCCCCATCTTGCAAGATG
>CALNBV010000136.1 GCA_937874515.1 uncultured Paenibacillaceae bacterium
TCTGATCCACACGGGGGACAGAACGAATGAGCCCCTTTGTATAGGGATGGCGGGGGGCATAAAAGATCTCTCCTGCCTTCCCGGCTTCTACAATTTCACCAGCATACATAACCACCACTCGATCACTAAGGCTAGCCACCACCCCTAAATCATGGGTAATTAATAAAATAGAAGTGCCTGTATCCTGTTGGATTTTTTTTAGCAGTTCAATAATTTGAGCCTGGATCGTTACGTCCAGGGCAGTAGTGGGTTCATCAGCAATTAAAAGGCGGGGAGAACAGGACAAAGCCATGGCAATCATGGCCCGTTGCCTCATACCTCCCGAGAATTCATGGGGATATTGGCCTGCTCTCGTTTCAGCCTCTGGAATTCCGCACATTTTTAATAACTCAATAGCCCGTTCTAAGGCTTGTTTTCCTCTTATCCCTTCATGTTTCATGACCCCTTCTGCAATTTGCCATCCTACTTTCATGGTTGGATTTAAGGAAGTCATAGGGTCCTGAAAAATCATAGCAATTTCTTTTCCCCGCACCCTCTCCATTTCTCTGGGTGGCAATTTTAATAAATCTCGTCCTTTGTATGCAATAGAACCTCCCTTTATTTTGTGGGGAATATGGGGAAGAATTCCCATAATAGCGCGGGCAGTGAGGCTTTTTCCACAACCGGATTCCCCCACCAGGGCAACGGTTTCTCCTTCATTCACTTCAAATTGTACCCCTCGCAACACCCTTACTTCCCGATTGTTCAAAGTAAAGGAAAGATGCAACTCCTTCACTTCCAAAAGAGGCTTCATGTTTTTCCCGCCCTTCATTTTCGCATGCGAGGATCTAGCGCATCCCGCAATCCATCCCCTAACACATTAAAGGCAAACATGGTCAGAGAAATAAAAAAAGCTGGAATTAACAATTGATAAGAATATCCTGTCAATAAACTGACAAGCCCATCGTTTACCATGGTTCCCCAACTAGCACGGGGTGCAGAAAGCCCGAGGCCAAGGAAGCTTAGGGTCGCTTCTGCAAAAATCGCCGAAGGGACAGTCAGGGTAAGATTCACCAGAATGGGACCCATGGTATTAGGAACAATATGTTTTCGCAAAAGCCAGCGGGTGCCGCCCCCAAAGGAACGGGATGCCTGCACATATTCCTGTTCTTTCATTTGGAGAACTTGCCCTCTAACCAATCGGGCCATGGGAATCCATCCTGTGATGGCCATGGCAATAATCACAGACCACAACCCTTGCCCGAGAAAAACAGAAAGGAGGATCACCGTTAATAAATAAGGAATGCCATAGAGGGCTTCTGCAATCCTCATCATCACCGTGTCCACCCATCCTCCTTTCAAACCGGAAATTCCCCCATAAATTACACCAATGATAAAATCCAGGGTGGCTGCGGCAACACCAATAAAAAGGGAGAAACGGGCACCATAGGAGACACGGGTAAAAATATCCCTCCCTAAAGGATCTGTGCCAAACCAATGGCTAACACTGGGGTAAAGATTTCTTTCACTCAGATTTTGTTCAAAATAGCTGTAACCACTAATCCATGGCCCGAAAATGGCCAGCAGGAACAGAGAAATAATCACAAAAAGACCGGTAACAGCCAGGGGATTTTTTTTCAAATGGAACCAGGTTTCACTAAGGAATGAACGTGATGGTTGGGTTCCCGGGTTGGATCGGATCCATTCCACTAGGAATCCCTCCCTGCCAGCTTAATTCGAGGATCAATCCAGGTATAGACAAGATCGATTACAAAAAGCAAAAAAATAAGAATCCCACTATAAAAAACCGTTGACCCCATAATCGCAGGATAATCCCGGGTAAAAATGCTTTTAACAAACATTTCCCCCATGCCAGGAATGCCAAAGAGATGTTCAATGATAAAGCTGCCTGTTACTAAATTGGCGGCAATGACACCGAGGACGGTTACCACGGGGAGCAGTGCATTACGCAGGGCATGTTTGACAATTACCACACTGCCCCTTAATCCCTTCGCTTTCGCCGTTAAGATATAGTCCTGCTCCAGTACTTCCAACATACTGGAGCGCATTAATCTAGCAATATAGGCCATGGGCATGAAGGATAAGGCGAAGGAAGGAAGCACCGCATGTTGCCACGTGCCCCACAACGCCGGGGGAAAAAGGCCTAAGCCAACGGCCAAATAATGAATAAGCAAGGTTCCCAAAATAAACCCGGGAACAGAAATGCCAATGATGGCAACCACCATGGAAAGGTAATCCTGCCAGCGGTTATGATAAAGAGCAGCGAATGTGCCAAGCAAAATCCCGAAAAAGACAGCCAGGATTAAGGCATCGATTCCTAATTGCAAAGAGACAGGGAAACCTTGCACAATCATATCATTTACAGTGAGCACATCGGATTTAATAGAGGGTCCTAAGTCGAAGACAAGAAGTGATTTTAAATAGTGGATATATTGCAGTAATAGAGGTTGGTCCAGGTGATAGTACTTCATTAAATTCTCAAAAATTTCCGGAGGCATTCTTCCTTCTTTATCAAAGGGGTTTCCAGGCACCAGATGCATTAAGAAAAAGGTAAGAGTGACTACCGTCCACAGAGTAACCAGGGAATAACCCAGACGTTTGACCATGTAGGACAGCAAGACAAACACTCCTTTTGTTGCCATTGTTCTATTGAATTTCAGCGTACATCATCATCGGATAACGATTGACAATGTTAAAGACACCCCCTACCCGGGATTTTAAGGCATAGGACTTGGTATAAAAATAAATGGGCAGGATGGGCATGTGGTCCATGATAATTTGTTCTGCCTGATGCATGGCCTTCATGCGCATTTCTTGATTAATGGAGGATTGAGCATATCTTGTAAATTTATCAAATTCCTCATTGTTCCAACCAGAAAAGTTCTGGGTGCTTTCTGAAGTAAACAATTCGATAAAGGTCATGGGGTCAATATAATCTCCCAACCAACCATCGCGAACCAATTGATACTCCCCTTTTCGCATTCGTTCCATTTTCACCTGTTGTTCCACGTTTTGCAGATTACAATCAACGCCAAGATTCTTACGCCACATTTCCTGGATGGCTTCGGCAATAATTTTATGAATGGTACTGGTATTATAAAGGAGGTTAAATGTGGGTAATTTTGCCAATTTCTCTTCTTTCAATCCTTCAGCCAGAAGCTTCTTCGCTTCTTTCACATCTTCTTGGAAAAGGGAACCGCTGAAGGCCTGAAAGTCCCTTTTGCCATCTTCTGTTTCAGGTATGCCTGGTGGGACGATGCCATAGGCTGGTTTTTGCCCTCCCTGGGCCACATCTTCTACTAACTCTTGCCGATTAATGGCCATGGATAAGGCTTTGCGAATTTTCACGTTGTTGAAGGGTTTTTTGCGGATATTAATATCGTAATAATAAATGGATAAATCCGGGACGATATGGAGTTCGGGGTCTTTTTTATTTTTCATTAACGGAATTAATTCATTGGGAATGGGATAAACCAAATCAATTTGCCCCGCCCTGTACATTTGCATAGATGTATTCTCATCCCCCACCATATACCAGTGAATCTCCTTTAATTTCACGCTGTCTTTATCATAATAATTTTCATTTTTCACCATGACCATATCCTGCTTATGATTCCATTGCACCAGTTTAAAAGGACCGTTGCTCACGTAGGTTCTGGAATGCTTATCCCAACTGCGGAATTCCTCCTGAACTTTCCGATTCACAGGATAATAGGTGAAAAAAGAACACAAATCCAGAAAAAATGCTGTAGGTGTTTCCAGAACGACTTCCAGGGTATACTCATCCAGGGCTTTGACCCCTACTTTGTCTTCCAGTTTCTTTTTTTTCACAGGGTCCGTCTCTTTAGTTGTATTATATGCACGTCCCCCTTGCAAATAGTATAACTGGTAGGCATATTGAGCCCCGGTTGCAGGATTTAATGCATATTTCCAGGCATATTCAAAATCTCCTGCAGTGATTGGGTCCCCATTGGACCATTTCAACCCTTCTTTCAACGTAAAGGTATAGGTTCTATGGTCAGGACTCATGCGATAATCCCGGGCCATACCTGGAACTAATTTGCCATCGGGGGTTCGCTTCATTAACCCCTCCATTAAATGGTCTACAGGCCAAAAGTCTGCCGGGCTTGCCGCCTTCCCAGGGTGAAGGGAAGACGGCTCTTCCCGATTGTTCACTCGCATGATTTGTTGTTCACGATTGCTGTAATTCTTCTGTTGCATAGCTGGAGGTACACAGGAGGTAAGAACGATTGCCAAAACCAAGACCATGCCAACCAGCCTTATTTTCACTGGATTGACCTCCCTTTCGCTATACTACTGAATCACTCCACCTAGTAATGGGGATCCTTCCCCTGGGTGGGGGCTAAATTCATAGGCTTCTATAAGAAGTTCTATGGCTTGACTTACATCTATTGCAGAATCACAATGGATTTCTGCCAGACACTGGCCTACTTCCATCTGATCCCCACTTTTTTTATAAAGAATAACCCCTGCTGACGGATCGATAGATGACTCTTTCGTTTCCCGGCCTGCCCCGCTTTTCATGGCAGCCAATCCAACTTTCTCCCCATGAATTCCCATAATATATCCCCGCTCACGGGAGAGAACTTGCACCACCCTTTTCGCCTGTGGCAAAACTTCCTCCGGTTTTTCGCTGACAATAGGATTCCCTCCCTGGGCTGCCACAAAGTCAGCAAATAAAGAAAGGGCTTTTCCCTCATAGAGGGCCTGTTCTGCAAGAGAACGGGCTTCTTCAATGGTTGGCGCCTTTTTCCCCAGATAAATCATCCATGCAGAAAGGGTTAAACAAAGTTCTGTTAAATCTTCTGGCCCTTTCCCATTCAATGTGGCAATGGCTTCTTTCACTTCCAGGGCATTTCCCACAGCATAGCCTAGAGGTTGTTCCATACTGCTTAAAATGGCAATGGTTTTCCGCCCTACTTCTCTGCCAATCTCCACCATAGCCCGTGCCAGGGTCTCAGCTTCTTCTTTGGTTTTCATAAAGGCCCCGCTGCCAAACTTCACATCCAACACAATGGCATCAGCACCTGAGGCGATTTTCTTGCTCATGACCGAGCTGGCAATCAACGGAATGGAATCTACCGTCGCTGTTACATCCCGTAAGGCATACAATTTCTTGTCCGCAGGAGTCACATTGCCGCTCTGGCTAATGACAGACAATCCAATGGTATTCACATTCGTGATGAATTCTTCCCGTGTTAATTCTACATGGAAACCAGGGATGGCTTCCAATTTATCAATGGTTCCTCCCGTATGTCCCAGGCCTCTACCGGACATTTTAGCCACAGGTACCCCACAGGCTGCAACAAGGGGACCAACAATCAAGGTTGTTTTATCCCCTACTCCTCCCGTGCTGTGCTTATCCACTTTCACACCATGAATAGGGGACAAGTCTACCCGTTCTCCTGAAGAAGCCATGGCATCTGTCAATATGGCTGTCTCCTGGGCATTCATCCCTTGAAAATAAACGGCCATAGCCCAGGCAGAAAGCTGATAATCAGGTATTTCACCCCTGGTATACCCTTCAATCAAAAAACGGATCTCCTTCTCCTTCAGGGGAAAACCGTCCCTTTTTTTCTGGATAATATCAACGGTCCTCATTTAATGGACCTCCGGGAGAAGGGCTTTAACTAAGGAAATAAAACGAGGCCGGGCCTGGAGGGCCATCTCCATCACCTGCTCGTGGCTTAAGGGTTCAAGTTCTTCTCCCACCGCCTTATCTGTTACACAGGAAATCCCTAACACCTTCAACCCGGCATGAGCAGCAGCAATCACCTCAGGCACCGTAGACATGCCCACGGCATCTGCCCCAAACCGTGCCAACATAATCAATTCTGTTGGGGTTGAATACGCCGGGCCAGAAATGCCTGCATACACCCCTTCCTGGAGAGTAAACCCTAATTCCACCGCTTTCCTCTTCGCAAGTTCACGATATTCGGGATGATAGGCTCTGGACATATCAGGAAAACGGGGACCGAAAATCTCCATATTAGGACCAATTAAGGGATGATCCCCTGTTAAATTCAAATGGTCTTCAATCACCATTAAATCACCCGCTTGAAACCCTCTGTTAATCCCTCCACAGGCATTGGTCACAATCAAACTGGAAATGCCTAATCCTTTCATCACATACACAGGAAAGACAACCTGGGACATGGTATAACCTTCATAATAATGAATCCTGCCCTGCATGGCTATGACAGACTTGCCCCCCAGAGTCCCAACAACGAGCCTCCCCTCATGGCCGGCCACTGTGGAGGGAGGAAAATGGGGGATGTCATGAAAATCAATGATGATTGGATTCTCGATTTCTTCTGCCAGTACACCCAATCCAGAACCAAGTATAAGACCAATGTCTGGTTTCAGTTGGATTTTTTCTTGTATAAAACGGACCCCTTCTTCGATTTGTTGCAACCGGTTTGCCATCCTTTAGCCCTCCTACAGTTCCTCAATGATTCCTCTCATTAAACGCAAAAAGGTTGTTTTCACTTTTTCAGCTGTTTCCATAACCTCAGCATGGGATAAAGGTTGGGGGAGAATCCCTGCAGCCATATTGCTGATACAAGAAATCCCCAATACCCGAATGCCTGCATGGCGGGCAACAATCACTTCAGGTACCGTAGACATCCCTACCGCATCTGCCCCTAAAATCCGCAGCATACGAATTTCAGCAGGGGTCTCATAGGTTGGTCCCGTTAATCCAACATATACCCCATCCTGGACATCTATTCCATTTTGCTTCGCAACTTTATGGGCTAACTCCCGATAGTCAGGGTCATAGGCTGTGGACATATCAGGGAAACGAACCCCAAAGGCATCCTCATTGGGACCAATTAAAGGATTGCGTCCTGTTAAATTAATGTGATCTTTAATCATCATTAAATCACCAGGCTGATAATCCATATTTATGCCACCTGATGCATTCGTAATGATTAAGGTTTGGACACCCATGGCTTTCATCATCCGAATGGGGAAGGTGACTTGTTCCAGGCTATAGCCTTCATAGAAATGGAACCTACCCTGCATGGCTACGACATGTTTACCATTTAATTGGCCAATCACCAATTGACCCTGATGGCCTTCTACCGTTGAAACAGGGAAATGGGGAATTTCTTCATAGGGGATTCTCACGGCATCACTTATTTCATCAGCTAAAACCCCTAACCCTGAGCCAAGAATCAGACCTATGGTTGGTTTTACCTGGGTTCTGCTTTCAATTAACTGTTGTACCTCATTCATTTTGTCTGCTAGTTTCATTTTCTTAGACCTCCACACCTATAATTCATGTAAAAAACTTGTTCCAATAAGAGGCATTGGAACCCCAAAATTGTCAGCTATTGTTGCTCCTACATCAGCAAAGGTCTGGCGAATCCCCAGATCCTTGCCTTCCCTTAGGGCAGGAGAATAGACAAGTAAAGGAACATACTCCCGGGTATGGTCAGTCCCTGGATGAATCGGATCATTGCCATGGTCTGCAGTAATAATCCATAAATCTTCCTTGCCAAGACAGCTCATTAACTCGGGAACCCTTATATCAAATTCCTCTAATGCTTTCCCATATCCCTTTGGGTCCCGGCGATGCCCATACATAGCATCGAAATCTACCAGATTTATAAAACATAGACCTGTAAACTGTTCTTTCATGGCTTCTGCCAGTTTATTAACCCCATCCTCATTGGATTTAGTTTTCACCGATTTCACAATGCCCTTCCCGTTATATATATCAGAAATCTTGCCAAGAGCTAAGGTATACACCCCATTCTCCCGTAACGTATCTAATACGGTTTTATCTGGCGGTGAAAGGGAGAAATCCTTCCGATTGGGTGTCCGGGTAAAGTGGCCTGGGATTCCCAGGAAGGGTCGTGCAATCACCCGCACTACAGAAAAGCGTTCATCCATTGTTAATTCCCTGGCAACCTGGCAAATGTCATACAGTTCAGCAAGGGGAACCACTTCTTCATGGGCAGCCACTTGAAAGACGCTGTCTGCAGAAGTATAGACGATTACATCTCCTGTTTCCATATGTTTCACACCCAATTCCTCAATAATCTCTGTACCTGAGGCGGGCTTATTGCCAAGGACTCCCCTGCCTATGCGCTGGGAAAACTCTGCAATTAATTCTGGGGGAAAACCATTGGGCCAGGTTTTAAAGGGGGTTTTTACTTCGACCCCCATCATCTCCCAGTGGCCAGTAGAGGTGTCTTTGCCCAGGGAGATTTCTTGCATTTTCCCATAATAGCCTATTGGATGTTGTACAGGTGATACTCCTGGCAAAGGCAATAGGTTGCCTAACCCCATCTTCCCTAAATTGGGCAGGTGGATGGCTCCCATATTTTCTCCTATATGTCCTAAGGTATTAGCTCCCCCATCCCCATATTCATGAGCATCAGGAAGTGCGCCAATTCCCACACTATCTAAAACAGTAATAAAAATCCGTTTAAACATGTCTTACCACCTTTCTTTTCCATATAAAGAAGGTACTTCAAATGAAGTACCTTTATGCTCGCGGATGAGCCTTCGCATACACTTCTTTAATACGGGTGCGTGTCACATGGGTATAAATCTGGGTTGTGGAAATATCAGAGTGACCAAGCATTTCCTGCACAGACCGCAAATCTGCCCCATTCTCTAACAAATGGGTAGCAAAAGAATGGCGAAGGGTATGAGGCGTAATCTCCTTATTAATATGTGCTAATTCTGAATATTTCTTGATAATTTTCCAAAAACCCTGTCTTGTTAACCGCTTTCCATGATAATTTAAAAATAAGGCTTCTTCATTGGCGTGTCGCTTAATATACATGCGGCTCCGTTCAATGTAATTGGCCAGATGGTCAATGGCAAATTGGCCAATGGGAACCATTCTTTCCTTCTTCCCTTTGCCAAAACACTTCAGAAAACCCATGTTTAAATTTATGTCACTAACATTAAGTGATACCAATTCAGAAACTCGAATTCCCGTAGCATAAAGCAATTCTAACATGGCTTTATCACGGATGCCAAAAGGATGATGGATCTCTGGGCTATTTAAAAGGGATTCAACTTCTTTTACGGTTAACACCTGGGGCAGTTTCTTATCAATCTTAGGCGATTCCACATTGGAACTGGGATCTTTTTCAATCCATTTCTCACGAAGCAAAAATTGATAAAAAGAACGAATGGAAGCCAGGTTGCGTGAAAGGGTAGTCGTCGCTCTCCCTAACTCTTTCAAACGCATTAAATAATCCACAATATGAAGGCGAGTCGTATTATTTAATTCTTGAATCCCAACTTCTACAAGATATTGATTATAACTAGTTAAATCTCTGCGATAAGACTCCTGGGTATTTTTAGCGAGTCCTTTTTCAACGGTTAGATAATGAATAAATTGATTAATGTAATTTTCCACGTTTCTTTCCCCTTAAACTAAGAAAAAAATTAGCCCACATAAGGCTCAGCCCACTTCATTATGTTATCTATGGAGTTATGTATTAATTTCAACAATGGACGACGGTTTCCTTCTCCTAAATTATTAAAATTCATTCACCGTAGTAATAAAAATTTAACAGCCTCTTTTTGAAGTCCTCATAACTTAGTTGTTGCACTTCACTATATTTTAACACTTTCAATGCCCTACCATCTGGTTCTTTATATGGATTATCAGGTTTTATTACATTAGAAACAATAGTAATGATATTATAGAAGAGTACAGTAAATGCGACAAAAATGAGAATGTATTTTATTCCTTCTGATAGACGACGAAATGGGATATACAACGCTTGTTTCACCTCAACCTATTCAACTTTTTTCCACGTTATATATCAATCCTATTCCAGTCTGTGGAATTTTATACGTTCTTCATTTACTTTTCTTAATCTAATGATAGAATTAAGTTTTGATAGAGATATAATGAATACGGGTGAGAGAGATGTTTAACCACGAACAAAGAGAATCTATAATCTTAAAACCATTCCATAAACGGCTATTATATCTGCTAATTGTTATTTTTGCCTTATTTATTGTTATGATCTTCCGACTGTCCTTTTTGCAAATTGTCAATGGTGATGAGCATAGTATAGAGGCAACCTCGAAAGCTGATAAATATATTCCCATTCCAGCTAACCGGGGCAAAATATTTCCCCGGGAGGGAGGAACCCCCATCGCTGATAATAAATCTTCCGAAACCGCTGTCTTTACAGAACTGGAAGAAATGAAGATGGAAGATTACGTTGAACTGGCAACCAAACTTGAAAAAATTCTTAACGTCAAACGGGAAGAAATCTTAGCCAAAATGGATGTTGGCTTTGCTTTTAAATTAGATAAAAATGGTACCTATGTCCTAGATGAAAAAGGCAACCCGGCAATAGATAAAATTCCGCGTTATACTGCACGTTTTCTGGAAAAAGATTTAAAAATGGGCTTATCTGATAAAGAAGTGGCTTATATATCAGAGCATCGTACGGAATTGCCTGGTATTGAAGCCAAATCGAAAAACGTCCGGGTTTATGATCCCCGATTGGTAGCCGTTCAGGCTATTGGCTATGTGCGGCCTTATAATGTAGCTACAACTACTTCAGGGTTCCTCTATAATTTTTATTATGGAAAAAATAATATTTATACTCCCAATCAGCCTGTTGGTTATGATGGCGTTGAATTTACCTACGAGGAATACCTGCGAGGGGTAAATGGCAAGAAGAACTTCCAGATTTCTTCTGATGGAAGTATCCAAAATTATTTAAAACAAGAAGACCCTATCGCAGGTAATGACCTTTACTTAACCATCGACAGCCGCATGCAGGTTGAAGTGAGGGATTATATTAAAGGTGTGCTACCATCCATTCGGGCCAATAGCGGTGCACAAGGAACACGAAATGTGTATGCTGTGGCTATGGAAGTGAAAACAGGGAAAATTGTTTCCATGGTTAGTTTTCCAGAATATGACCCCAATGTCTGGGTTACTGGAGTAAACAATGATGTCTTTGAGCAAATACGTTACTATGTAAATAACGGGACCATCCAGAGTGCTCCCTATGATGTGAGCCCCAAAAAAGAACAGGAAGCAGTCGATGAAATTGAACGGCATCCTACATCGATCGTCCCAACAGGCTCTACCATTAAGCCCTTAACCGTGCTAATGGGGCTTGCTGAAAAAGCTATTCTTCCCAATGATGTATGGCAAGATCCTGCCGGCGGCTTTCGGTATGCTGGCAGTGCTTCAGACATTGTAAGAAATGATAAATCTCATAATTACGGAACATTAACCCCACAACGGGCGTTGCAAAAGTCTGCCAATACCTATATGGCCAGAATTGCATTAAAAATCAAAGAAAAATACGATATATATGCCAAAAAAAATTATAAAGACAACCCTGCCATTTACATCATGCAGAAGTATTTTCACGCCTTTGGACTTGGTGTAAAAACCGGCGTCCCCCTCCCCAATGAAAATGCAGGGGTAGAGGACTTTATCACCACTAATTCAACAGTCAGCCCTCTAGCGGCCATGGTTCAGTCTTCCTTCGGCCAACAGGAACGGTTTACTGCCATGCAGTTGGCCCAATATATGACGACAATGGCCAATAAAGGCGTAAGATTGCAGCCTCAGATTGTAGATAAAATTGTTGATAAAGATGGTAAAGTCGTAAAGGAATTTCAACCCAAAGTTATGAGCAAGATTACATTGCCTGAAGAAGCCTGGGAAACTGTTGAACAAGGGATGTATGCAGTAACCCAGGGAGATGGGACTGCCTCCTGGGTATTCTCCTCCTTCCCATATAAATTTGGCGCAAAAACCGGTACATCAGACCAGGATATTTATGTCCCTGTAAAAGATGCAAAAGGTAAGGTAACTGGATATAAATATGACCGAAGCGTAGCCAATGGGGTATTCGTGGCCTATGGTCCCATTGAAGACCCGAAATTGGCTGTAGCCATCGTCGTTCCCGAAGGGGGCTATGGCGGCTTATCCTGTGGTACCATCGCCCAACAAATATTTAAATCATATGACAAGTATTATGGACTTGGTCCTGCCAAGAACACGGCATCAACTAAATAAGGAATGAAAAACGAACTCCAGTGAGTTCGTTTTTTTATTCCTGGGAATACTTAGAATAGAAAACGACTTCTAAAGAACCCAGGGTGAAAAACATGCAGAATAATTTTCAAAATAATTATGAAGAAAAAAAATCCAACATTTTTAAACCCTTTTATAAACGAATCAATTACTTGCTTCTCTTTATCTTTCTTCTTTTTATTCTTTTAATTATCCGCCTCTCTTTTTTGCAAATCGTGAAAGGTGAACACTATTCCCAACAGGCTTTATCCCGTTCTGACAAATACATCACAATTCCTGCCATGAGGGGGAGAATTTTTTCCCGTGAAGGGAATAAACCCATCGTGTATAACCGCCCCTCTCCTACTGCGGTTTTTACAGAAATAGAAAAAATGAAGAAGGAAGAACTCATTAAACTTTCTGAGGATTTGGAAAAGGCGTTGAAACGGCCCAGAGAAGAAATCTTAAAAAAAATGGATGTAGGCTTTGTATATAAGATCGATAAGAACGGGAAGATGACCATTCGGGAAGCCCCGCGCAATTCCCAGCGCTTTATGGAAAAAGATATAAAAATAGATTTAACCCAAAAAGAAATTGCTTATCTATCTGAGCATCATCTGGATTTTCCCGGCATTTCTGTGCAAACCAAACCAATTCGAGTTTATGATAATCGGAGAATTGCCGTACAAACCATTGGCTATGTAAGGCCCTATAATATTATGGAATCCTCACTAAATTCTCTGAATGAAATCTATCAACGAAAAAATGAGAAATATACCCCCAATCAACTTGTGGGATTTGAAGGGGTGGAATTATCCTATGAGGACCAACTTCATGGAAAAAATGGAAAACGGTATTTTTCTGTGGATGCCAATGGCAATGTACAAAGTGAGTTTAATGAAGTTCCTCCTAAAAAAGGGAACGATATTTATTTAACCATTGATAGCAGGATGCAGTTGGAAATTCGTGATTTTATTCAAGACTACTTGCCCAAAATTCGAAAAACAAAAGATGCTGCGGATACGAAATCAATCTATGCTGTTGCCATGGAGGTGCAAACAGGGAAAATCGTCTCCATGATTAGCTATCCAGAATATGACCCGAATATCTGGATTAAAGGGGTGGAAAAAAGCCTCTATGACCAGGTTAAATACTATGTCCCAAACGGAACCATTCAGAGTGCCCCTTATGATGTAAGTCCAAAGAAAGGGATGGAAGCTCTTGAGGAAATTGCTAAACATCCTCAATCCATTGTGCCAACTGGCTCCACCATAAAGCCGGCAACCCTGCTCATGGGCCTATCAGAAAAAGTGATTTCTTCCTATGAGGTGTGGCAGGATCCCCCAGGAGGGTATAAGTATGGGAATGGCACGGATATTGTACGCAATGACAAAAACCATAATTACGGGGCTATTACCCCCCAAATCGCTTTGCAAAAATCCTCCAATACGTATATGGCGAGAATTGGAAAATTAATTAATGATAAATATAATAAAAATTCTATTTATATTATGCAGAAATACTTTCATGCCCTCGGTCTAGGTGTGAAAACCGGGATCCCTCTCCCCTTTGAAAACCATGGTGTACAGGATTTCGTGGCAACCAATCGCAACATTAGTTCACTGGCTGCAATGGTACAGGCATCTTTCGGGCAACAAGAGCGTTATACGGCAATGCAACTATGCCAGTATGCCGCTACCGTTGCCAATAAAGGAAAACGAATGCAGCCTCAGATTGTTGATAAGATTGTGGATCCTTCAGGTAAGCTTGTTGAAAAAGTGGCTCCTAAAGTGATGAACCACTTGAATATCCCTGATGAAATCTGGGACACGGTACATGAAGGAATGCATATGGTTACCCAGAGGCATGGTACCGCAAATTCAACATTCGGGTCCTTCCCTTATCGGGTTGCTGCAAAAACGGGGACATCAGACCAGGATATTTATATTCCTGTGCTCAATAGCAATGGAGAGAAAAAGTATAGGAAATTTGGCACCGTAGCCAATGGAGTTTTCATTGCCTACGCCCCTTTGGAAAATCCTAAATTAGCTGTATCTGTCGTAATTCCCCAGGGGGGTTATGGAGGAAAATCCTGCGGAGGGATTGCGCGGAAAATCTTTGAAATCTATGACAAGTACTATGGATTGTAATTTTATTGAATCAATATTGTTAATCCGATTATTTGAAAAAAGGGAACTCAATGAGAGTTCCCTTCTTTTGTTGCACATTCTTCACAGATTCCATGAAAGATTAAACGGTGGTCTTTAATTATAAAGTGGTATTTATCACTAACCGCCCTTTCCACTTCACCAAGATGATCTTCCTGTATTTCATTAACTTTACCACAGTCGAGACAGATTAAATGATGATGATGATGTTCCCCTTTTTCACTTTTGAATTCATAGCGAGCAACGCCATCTCCAAAATTGATTTTATGAAGAATATGGAGTTCACTCATTAGTTCCAGTGTGCGATAAACGGTTGCTAAACCTATATCAGGGGATTTTTCCTTCACACGTAAATAAATGTCTTCTGCCGAAAGATGATCCTCTTCATTTTCCAAAAGAACGCGGATCGTCGATTCCCGCTGCGGTGTCAATTTGTAATTTTGGCGATGTAATTCATCCCTTATTCTCTCTAGTCTTTCTTCTTCCAAACGAGACACCTCCTTGCAGCTTCACTCCCCCATTATAGTGGAAAATAATATATTTTTTCAACCTAAAAACATACTGGAAACACTTTCGTCACTCTCAGCTTAACATTCTTCTTCCTTCTTCAGTCATTCGATCCGGAGTCCATGCAGGCTCCCAAACAATATTTACATCCACTTCATCCAGTTCTTCTATTTTTTCTAGACTATATTTCACCCCACTAGAAATGCTATCGTGCAAAGGGCACCCTGGTGTGGTTAATGTCATGGTGATAACCGCCTTACGTGGAGAAGGAAATTCAACATCATAAATGAGTCCAAGATCAACCACATTGATTCCAAGTTCAGGATCTAGTACTGTTTTTAATTGGTCATATACTTTATTAGTAAGGTCCATTTGTAACCCCTCCTATTTTGTAATTACACTGAACACTATACCCGAATAAATTATCACTGCCAGACATACTAAAGATTGCCCTATTAAATAAACTGTGGGATTGTGAAACCCTAATCCCAGTATAATGATGAATGTTCCTCCCAAAAAAAGGAGGAATAATGGAACGGTGATCCCTTGGTTCATCATGTCTTTCAATGATGGAACTGTTTTTTTGCCAATTTCATTACTATATTTATATGTCCACCATAGAAATGGAACAATTTTATAAAGGTAGCCAAAAAGGCTAAATCCAATCCAGGTTAACAAATACAAGAATACAAGTGGGCCAGCAAACCTTTCTAAAGAATGAAAAATTGAAAGAACCAGGACGATAAAATGGAGGACAAGACCACAAGCAATGGCTAATAGAGAAAATTGAAAAGGTCTGTCTAACTTTTTCTTCACCCTTTTTTTCACAATGATGAACATATGCCTTGAAAACAATAAAAAACCAAGGAATAGGAGGAAGAATCCAGTGGCCGACACGATCCAATGGTTGGAAATGAATCCGACAATGGCCACCATCAATCCTATTACATAGCTAGCATATACAAAGTAGGCCATTCTCATTTGATATCCATGTGCCAGGGAAAACATTGGTACCATCTTATAAGAAAAGCCAAAAATTAATAATGTAAACCATCCGGCAACACCTAGTAGTAAATGGCTTTTAAACAAAATAAGATAACCGTCAACCCCAAATCCAAATTTCATGATAATAATCATAAAAGTTCCCAGAAATATGGTTAGGAATAGACACAATAATGCAGTTCCCACAAATAAAGTTAAAATGTTGGGCTTCGCCTGTTTTTTTAAAGTCATTCCCATTTGAAAAATGAACATAAGTATGCCTAGTAAAGTAAACAAACCGGGAATTAATGCACCATGGGGGGCCAAATAAAGGGCCAGTGCAAACCAGATTATACCGCTAGCGGTGAT
>CALNBV010000137.1 GCA_937874515.1 uncultured Paenibacillaceae bacterium
TTTCAACGCCTTCTCTCCATTCTCCAAAAAGAGAGGGCCGGCAGGGAAAGTTACCCCTTCATAGGTAAAGGTAAATTTATTATTTACGTTTACACCGCCTAAAGCATCTACAATTTGTTTATAACTTTCCATATTCACTTTTACAAAATAATCCACGGGAACACCAAGCAAAAAGTTTTCCACGGTTTCAATGGACATTTTCGCCCCGCCAAAAGCATAGGCATGGTTGATTTTGTCCTGCGTCCCTTTTCCCATAATCTCGGTACGTGTATCCCGGGGAATATTAAACATATACATAGATTGTGTTTTTGGGTTTAAGGTCACCATAATCAAAGTATCAGACCGACCAACATCATTTTCACGTTGGTCTACACCCATTAAGAGGATAGATACTGGGTCCCCATTGTTCAAATCCGCTTTGCCATTGGATCTGTTTTGGGAGCCTGTCCATGATTGTGGATCGTTAATTTTCGCTGCTGTATCTTTTACGCTAGTGTACAAGTAAAAAAGGTAACCACCTAAAAGTAAGAATATCGTAAATAAACTGGTAATAAAAAAGAGAATCCGCCGTTTGCGCCTCTTTCGTTTCTCCCTATCCAATCGCATGAAATGTCATCTTCCTTTACTGGGTCCATATTTTTCTCTCTGAATACTGATTATAAAATTTAACCACAGGTTTAGCAATCCTTTTATTTGGATTTCGTACATATTAAAGGGCAAATTGTTCATAATAGGAAGGTTAGAAGGAGGGATTTACATGACTGATTCCGCGAAAAGAAAAGCAATGAACCAAAAACATCCCCGCAGCCATCCAGCTGACCTGGATCAATTCGGACGAGATGGGGAAATTCCTGTCATTAATCAACAGGATGTCTATGAATTAATGGAAGATGCAGACCGAAAAGAAGAACACACCCGGGACTAACCCGAGTGTGTTTCTTTTCTATTGCCAATCCATTTTCTGTTCTAATTCTCCTGCAATACTTTCCCAATCCTCCGAATTCTTCATTCCATTGACGAATTGAGAAATTTGCTCATCCGTTAAATAGGATGCCAATTGCATATCATTGATAAAATCGTCTCCCGTAATTTTCTCCCCGCTTTTTTGTTTTCCTTTATAACGGGACATCACATCATAAATTTGATGCAAAATAGTAGAAGAAACTTGATTTTCTTCTGCAAATTCAGTCATAAAGGGATCGATTTTACGTTCCATACTTGCCACCCCACACTAAAAAATTTTAACTTTTAGTACAGGATGGACAAATTATAGAAGGTTTATGCAAAGAAGGCCTGATAAATGGCTGCAACAGCCCGGTCAGCGTCTTCATCTTTTACACCGAACATCATACTTACTTCTGAAGAAC
Organism: uncultured Paenibacillaceae bacterium; assembly: GCA_937874515.1. Classification (GTDB taxonomy): domain Bacteria; phylum Bacillota; class Bacilli; order Aneurinibacillales; family Aneurinibacillaceae; genus CALNBV01. Next base: position 1,368 of record CALNBV010000137.1, read on the forward strand.
CCTGGTTAATCATTTCAATATTAACCTTAGCCTGTGCAAGGGCATTGGTGGTTTTAGCGGTAACCCCTACATTCCGTCTCATACCTTCACCTACAATCATAACCATAGCAAGGCCATGGTCAACAGACACATCATCTACTTCTAACTCCCCTTTAATGCGATCAAGGACTCTTGCTTCTTTTTCAGCATCAAATTGATCTTCTCGCAAAATAACGGAGATATCATCAATTCCAGAAGGAGTATGTTCATAGGACAATCCTTCATCTTCAAGAATCTGCAACAGGCGACGGCCGAAACCAATCTCCCGATGCATTAAATATTTACTTAGATATAGGCTACAGAATCCTTCATCACATGCAATGCCTACAACAGCTTCTTCTGTATTCCGTTCAAATACAATCATGGTTCCGGGTGCGGAAGGGTTATTGGTATTCTTAATGCAAACAGGAATTCCTGCTTTAAAGGCTGGAATTAATGCTTCATCATGGAATACAGAAAAACCAGCATAAGAAAGCTCCCGCATTTCTTTATAAGTTAATTCTTTAATTTCTTTTGGATGTTCAACCACATTAGGATTGGCAGCATAAACAGAATCAACATCTGTGAAGTTTTCATATAAATCTGCTTTTACCGCGGCAGCAACAATGGAACCTGTAATATCAGAACCACCACGAGGAAGAGTGACAACCTCTCCTTCGTTTGACTTTCCGAAAAATCCAGGGAAAATAACAATCCCGTCATGGCTTTTCAGGTTGGTATTTAATAAATCATAGGCTTCAGGCAATACCTGGCCATTTCCTGGTTCATTGGTCACTAGTAAACCTGCATCCTGGGGACTAACATAAGCAGCCTTTACCCCTTTGCTTTGGAAGAAGCGGGCAACAATCTTAGCGCAATTATCTTCCCCACTGGCTTTCATTAAATCCATATAACGGCCTACATCCCCATTAAATGAATTCATTCTATTGGTTAAATCCATTCGAATCTCTTCAACAATAGTATGATCAAGTTCTAAACCCTCGGCAATATCCTGATATCGTTGCACAATGGCTTCTAATTCGTTGGGTGCTTCCCCTTTCTCCATATACACCTTTGCGCAACGAATTAACAAATCAGTTACTTTCGTATCTTCTTTAGACCGTTTTCCTGGAGCGGAAACTACAACTACTTTCCGTTCAGAATCCGATGTAATAATCGAAAATACCTTTTGAATTTGCTGCGCTGATGCAACAGACGAACCCCCAAATTTTGCTACCTTCATGCTTGATCCCCCTCATTCAAATCCTTTAAAGCACTTACACTCTCTCCACGCAACGCCTGTCCGGCTAATTGATCTGCTTCTTTATTTTCCTGGCGAGAAATAGCGCAAAAGTTAATGGTTAAACCTAAGTCACTGATCTTCTTTTGAATACGGTCTAACCACCGATTTAAGACCTCTTCATAACAGGGCCAATCACCCTGCAATTGATTTATAATAACATGGGAATCACCATGGATTGTTAGCTCCCTATGATGAATCCCTAAATTCTCTATCTCATTCAAAAGAAACCATAGTGCGGCACACTCGGCTTCATTATTAGACGAAATATGTTCTAAATATAAGTTTTTGCGCAAGCGATACGAACGGTGATTCTTTTTAAAATAAATAATCCCGCCCAGGCCTGCACTGTTCTTTTCTTTATTAAATCCCCCATCAAAATAGGCAATCACTTCATGAGGCTCAGTTTCCAGAGATTTCAAATATTTTTCAATCTCTTTTTTCGTCCAGTAAGCGCCTTTTTCATCAATAAATTCAATATTTTTAACCCTGCCTGTTTTCTCCATATCTTTCAATACAGTAAGAACATGGGCTACAGGAATGGGATTTGAAATTAACGTTACTGTTCGTGGGTCACCTGGAATCCGATACGTCCATTCAATGGACAAGTTCATTGAACTCAACCTCTCTTATAAAATTACAGAAGTGGGAATCGCCTAATAGGAAGAAAAAAAACCTGCTTATGCAGGAATAAGAATTTCAAAGATGTCTCCATGTTGCATAATTAAAATGTTTCTGTCACGAATTTTCATAACAGCAACTTCTGGTTTTTGTTTCATTTTTTCAATATATTCAATAGAAACTTCACCGGAATCACTTACTGTAATTCCTTCTATTTCAACTTCCTCATTTTCAGCTAAATCCAGAGCTAGAATTTCCTCATAAATATCAGAAAAGACTTCATAGTCACCTGTATATACGGTAATGCATTTTGTAATCATTCAATTAGCAACCCCTATCCTAAAATATCCATGGTTCTTATTTGCAAAATTATAGCATGAATTTCCCAATATTCCTAATGAACATTTTACACTTTTCCGGTTTTTTTATACCCAACTGTTTTACTCACTGTTTTAATTTATTTTAATTTATCACATTTCTTTGGGGAAAATGATGCTTTATTCTCTATTTATCTGTTTCAATAACATTTTTCGCTGTTTTGTTCTGATATAAAACAGCGAAAATCAACGAAAAGAAAAGAAAAACGTAAATTAAGCCTAAAAATAATCTATTTTCACATAATTTTAAGTTTTAGTTTTTTTGCAAAACCTTTTATAATAATACTGTCGGGTTCTAAACTACTTTCCATGTCCCTTGGGTGGGGGATTGAGCAAATGAGAAGTATGTACGGAGAATTACGTAGAGGAGTGAGAGTTCAACAAAACGTGAAGTCACATGAATTTCTACTTTTTTTCGGACAAGCGAAAGTGACGGTTCAGAAACGACACAGATATATTTTAGTCGCACCAAATATATAGAAAAGGGGATTTAACACATGGAGCAAAAAAATCTTATCGCTGATCCTGGTCCATTAGGACTGGCTGCTTTCGCACTTACGACTTTCATTCTTAGCCTTTCCAATGCATCTCTTATGCCAGCATCTCTTGGAGCACTCTTTCTAACCTTAGGTCTTTTCTACGGTGGAGCAGCGCAAGTAATTGCCGGTTATGTAGAATTTAAGAAAAATAACACTTTTGGTGCAACCGCTTTCACTTCTTTCGGATTTTTCTGGATTTCCTTATCAAGCATGGTTTATCTTGAAAAAACAGGCGTATTAAACTTCGGTGCAGATGCCAAAGCAGCTGTAGGGTTTTTCCTTCTTGCATGGACTATCTTTACCGCTTATATGTGGATTGCAACATTCCGTCTTAACGTAGGCCTTTTAGTTACTTTCAGTTTATTAATGGTTACTTTCGTATTGCTCGTTCTTGGTGAATTCGCAATCATTAGTGGTCCTCTTGCTGGCTACTTTGGTCTTGCAACTGCTTTTGCTGCATGGTACTGCTCTGCTGCTGGAATCATCAACCCAATCTTCGGCAGAACTGTGTTACCAATGGGAGATTTAACTGTAAAACCAGCTGTTAAAGCTTCTCGTAAAACAGCTTAATAGTGTAAATAGTATCAGGCCTTCCATGAGGAAGGCCTGTTTTAATTTAAATGAATTATATAATTGGCTCGATACAATCCATTGATTCATTCTTTGCATTATTTACAACCTGGGAAACCCGATAATGCTCCATTTCCTTTGTAGGATATGGCACAAATAGAGAGTGTAAAAAAGACTGGGATTCCTCGCGGTCTAACCAGTGTTTTTCTCCATCCCTATTTAGAATAACAGGCATCCGATCATGAAAAGGGCGAATCATTTCATTAGCTTCTGTAGTTAAAATGGTACAGGAAAATACCTCTTTTTTCTCCGGTGAAATCCACTTCTCATACAACCCTGCCATCGCAAAAGGCTCCCCAGTTTTTAACAAAATCCGATTAGGTATTTTTTTCTTGCTCCCCGAGTCCTTTTCCCATTCATAGAAGCTGTCTGCTAGAATTAAACACCTTCTTTGTTGAAAAGCATTGCGAAATGCCGGCTTTTCATGGATGGTTTCTGACCTGGCATTAATCATGCGATACCCAATGGATGGGTCCTTCGCCCAAAAGGGAATCAACCCCCACTTCATATAGCCCATGCGATTTTGTTGTCCATCATTAATCACAGCTAACACCATCTGGCTAGGTGCAATGTTAAAGCGTTTCATATATTCCCTGGCGGTAAACAGGGCATGAAACCTTTCCTTTAATGCTTCAATTTCCGCAGTTAAAGTAAAGCGGCCGCACATCGACTAGTCCCCCTTCACTTAATTTTGTATAATCACAGGATAGGATGGTGATTAAAGTGAAAAAAATAACGCTACTTATTATAGCCTTTGTTTTATTTTTAGTGGGTTGCAGCAGCAATGGGACTAATTCTACACGTTCCTATGAAAATATTTCAACAGATGAAGCCCAAAGTATGATTGCAAAAAAAGAGGTGGATATCATCGATGTTCGGACCCCTGAAGAATTTGCATCGGGTCACGTTCCTGAAGCTGTAAACCTTCCTCTCCAAGACCTGGAAAGCCGGGTATTTACATT
>CALNBV010000138.1 GCA_937874515.1 uncultured Paenibacillaceae bacterium
GACTTAGAATGAAGGCCTTTTTCTCGAAAAGACAAGGCGATGACCTTTCGGTTTAAGTCTTTTAACCTTAAATCTATGGGGAAGAATGTTTTTAATGCCTGTCTGACAGGAAGTAAGTCATACTTTGGTTGATTATAAGGATAAGTGGGTTCAGTAAAAATTCTACGCCATAATGTTTCTGAAAAAAGCCTTTTGTCAATTTCTTTAGGGTCTTTTCCACAAGCAAGGGCAAGAGCAATATAGGAGCCTGAAGACGTTCCAATCAGTAAATCTGTATTCGTTACCAATTCTGGGATTTGCTCACTTAATCGGTTTAACAACCTGGCTGCTAATGCCAAACGAATCCCCCCTCCATCAAAGGAAAGGATTCGAAGTTTCCCCATACTCATCACTCCTAGAGAAATGCTTTATAATTAAAATATGAAAAATCTACAAAACGGTTTGTACAAATCGACTCAAAAAAAGACGACTCAAATTCACTTTTTGAATTTTAGAGTCGTCTTTTTTCTTAAAGGATTCAGTACCCTCCCCAATGGGGCCTATTTCAGATTTTCTGGATTTAAGGATTGTAATTCGGGAAGAACGAACCTTCCATCTTTTCGAATTAATGTCCCATCAAAATAAATTTCTCCGCCGCCATATTCAGGTCGTTGAATCAAAACAAGGTCCCAATGTATGGCTGATTCATTTCCGTTCGGTGCTTCATCATAACACTGCCCAGGGGTGAAATGGAGAGAACCATCGATTTTTTCATCAAATAAAATATCTTTCATGGGACTCTGGATAAAGGGATTTAACCCAATGGCGAACTCACCAACATATCGGGCCCCTTCATCGGTATCAAATATTTTTTGAATTCGCTGGGAATCATTGGCTGTGGCCTCAATTATTTTCCCATCTTTAAACGTTAATTTAATATTTTCAAAAACAAAGCCATTATATGGACTGGGCGCATTGTAGGAAATCACGCCATTTACACTGTCTCTGACAGGAGCTGTAAACACTTCTCCATCAGGAATGTTTAATTCAGCATCACACTTAATAGCCGGAATCCCTTTAATGGAGAAGGTCAAATCCGTTCCTGGACCCACAAGGCGCACCTGATCCGTGTTGTTCATGAGTTGAACCAGAGCGTCCATGGACTTACTCATTCTGGCATAATCCATGGTACATACATCAAAATACAGTTTTTCAAAGGATTCCGTGCTCATGGATGCCAATTGAGCCATCGAAGGGTTAGGATAACGAAGAACAACCCACTTTGTCCTCTTTACCCGAATAGATGAATGCACATGATGGCCATAAATCTGATTGTATAATTTCATTTTTTCATCAGGCACATCGGATAACTCATAAATATTGTGGCCTCCACGAATACCGATATAGCATTGCATCTTCTCCATTTGCATCCCATCAAATTCTGCCCAGGTTCTCATTTGTTCCTCTGTTGCAGACATTAATAATTCTCTGGTTATTTGGGGATTTCGAATATTAACATATGGATGCCCACCCGCTTTATGTACTCTATTAACAATTGCCTTTGTTAAGGGGGAATCAATGCCAATCACTTCAATTAAAACATTCTCCCCTGGTTGTACTTTTGTGGAATAGTTAACCAAGACCTCTGCCAGCTTTTCTAATCGGGAATCTAACATTCGTTCTTCTCCTTTTTCTTCAATTCATATCACATCAATCTGTTCCTTTATATATTCCCTTTACGAAGACAATATCCCTGTGTGTTGTTTTTGTTTCCATTTGACTTTCAATGATTCAAAAAACTCTTTGCCTTCCTCAATAGAACTGTTTGTCATTTTATAAAATTTCCCGTCAATCCGGATTGACGTTCCATCATCGGCATTTATAGATAAACTAATCCAACGGGACTGCTTTTCTGCCACAAGAAAATGAATCGTATAGTGTGGGTTGTTGGATCCCGATCCAGTGGTTGGTATCACTTCTTGTTGAATAAACTGTTTTCGATTTAAAAAATCAAAAACGAGATGAATAAGCTCTTTATCTCTTGTTGTAAATTCCCAGCCATTTTGGTTGCGATATCCCACATTCATTTTTTTAATTACATCCGGGTTCACACCAATTACCCGTTCATAACTCATCTTGGCTTCCCCAATTTCTTTTCCGTACAACAAATAAAATCCCTGTGTTGATAGAAAAAAAACAAATAAAAAAATAAACAGTTTATTTTTCAAAGGTGCACCCCCTTTTCCCTATAGTTTATGTTTGCCAAAACTACAGAAAAAAAAGACCCCTTCTTTCCATAAATTGTTTGATTGCCAATAATCGTGTAATTATGTAAATTGAATTATAGATTGATATCCTTCTAGGAGATGATTTTTTTGAAGAAATGGTGGTTTTTATTTTTAATAATCCTATTCATTCCTTATACCACTGCCTGCTCCCCAAAACAACAAGTAACTAAAACAAATATTTCCGAAAAAGATACGGTTGTGACCAAAGAAATTGGTCAACCGATCGAAAACCTGGAGCGATTTGCAAAGTTTCTCCAACGTTATGAAAAGGGAGAGAAAGATTCCATCCGAATTATTACCCTATCACCAGAAGGTGAATCGGTTCCTAATGATTTATCCTTTGATGGAACGTATTTAAAACTACAACTTAATTCCTATACATATACGGGAACAAAGCTTGTAAAAAAAGAAGACGGTGATTTTATTACGTATGAGATGCAACTGAAATCAGACATTGAAACCTATTTCCCCATTATTTATCTGCCAAAATGAACGTAAAAAACAAAGGAAGGCATCCCTATTTGGGAGCCTTCCTTGTTTTTTTGTATTCTTGATAAGATTGATACATTTCAAATAAAAGAGCACCGAATGGATAAGCAATGGCCATAATAATAAGTACGGTTTTACCAAGGGCCCCTGCAGCACCTACAAAAAGAATGGCGACAAAAAAGAATAAGTGTGCAATCCAGAACGAAATTTTTTTCGTTTTGACCGCCATATCCTTATTAAAAAACTCTTTAAAAGACTCTTGCATGAAAAACTCCTCCTTGTGTATAAAGGAAAAATGATTCCAGTTTAATAATAACACTTTTAACAAAGGGCAAATGTGAATATTTTATGATTCTTTCCCCTCATCATCTTTTAAACGGCCATTTTTCCGAGTAGCTTCACGCAAGAGAAATTCAATATGTGAATTAACACTTCGAAATTCATCGGCAGCCCAACGCTCTAATGCGTCATATAATTTTTGATCAATGCGTAAGGGAAATTGTTTTTTCTTTGCCATGGTCTTAATTAATAAATATTCCCCGCATTAATAACAGGTTGAGCTGACCTCTCAGAAACAATTGCCACCATTAAATTGTTTACCATATTGGCTTTACGTTCCTCATCCAATTGCAGGGTGCCTTCTCTCTCTAATTTTTCAATAGCCATTTGCACCATCCCAACTGCACCATCAACAATCATTTGGCGAGCAGACACAATAGCAGATGCTTGTTGTCGTTGCAGCATGGCACCGGCAATTTCTGTTGAGTAGGCTAAGTGAGTGAGACGGGCTTCCATGACTTCAACGCCAGCAAGGGATAACCTTTGTTGTAATTCTTTTGCCAATTCTGAAGCAACTTCTTCTGAATTCCCTCGTAAAGATTGAATGGTTGGATCCTGAAATATATCGTATGGATATCGGCTTGCTACATGGCGAAGGGCTGTTTCACTCTGAATCTCCACAAACTCTTCATAGTTATCAACATCAAAAAGGGCCTTTGCAGTATCCACAACTTTAAACACAATGACTGCAGCAATTTCGATAGGATTTCCTTCCACATCGTTTACCTTTAACTTTTTGCTATTGAAATTTCGTACCCTTAAAGACACCTTTTTGCGGGTGGTAAAGGGAACTCCCCACCAGAACCCGCTCTCACGGACACTTCCTAAATATTTCCCGAAAAATATAAGAGCCTTTGCTTCATTAGGTTGCACTATAAAAAAACCAGTTAAAGCTACAAAAGCCAAAAGTCCTAAAAAGATTCCCAACACAGGGCTTTCAAGGATAAGGAGAAAAAATGCCCCTCCTGTCAGCACAAGGAAAAGAAGTAACCCAATAAATCCGTTAATGACAAAGGTTTTCTTTTCAATCATGTTTTTCGCCTTCTTTCTCTTATTTATAATGATTTTATCTTGATATCACTATTATATCACAATGATTTATTCTTATCCATTCAATGAACATAAGATAGACGCAAAATGCGGGTCCCGGAGGATCCGCATTTTTCCAAAGAAAGCTTGGGATTCTAATTGCCTGAAAAAAGGATCCCATCCAATTTGTTTATGAAAATATCCATTTCTTCATCAGTACCTATACTCACCCGTAAATACTGATTAATTCTTGGTTTATTAAAATACCTAACAAGCACACCCTGTTTTTTTAATGTAGCATACAGTTCAGCAGCATCTTTTTCAGGATGGTGAATAAAAATAAAATTCGCTTTTGATGGGATTACATTAAACCCATTATTCTCTAGAATAGAAATTATTCTTTCCCGGGTACGAATGACCTGGTCTGTGGTTTGGCGGAAATATTCCTCATCTTCTATTGCAGCAGTTGCCCCCACCTGTGCAATTCTGTCTAAAGGATAAGAGTTAAAGGAGTTTTTCACCCGGTTTAACCCTTCAATTAATTCTTCATTCCCCAAGGCAAACCCTACCCTTAAACCAGCCAGTGAGCGGGATTTAGACAATGTTTGGATTACAAGCAAATTAGGAAAATCCTTAATGAGGGAGACTGCTGATTCCCCTCCAAAGTCAATATACGCTTCATCTACAATGACAACCTGGCCTTCATTGCCAGCAAGAATCTTGCGGATTGCATCTAATTCTAATGACTTTCCTGTAGGAGCATTGGGATTGGGGAAAATCACCCCGCCATTCTTTTCAAACATTTTTTCCACTGGAATGGAGAAATCCTCTTCTAAAGGGACTAAATGATAATCGAGCTCAAAAAGATTACAATAAACAGGATAAAAACTATAAGTAATATCCGGAAAGAGAATTGGGTTCCCCTGTTGAAAAAAGGCCTGGAAGGATAACGCCAATACTTCATCAGAACCATTTCCCACAAAAACCTGATTGGTATTTAAACCATAGTACCTGGCTATTACTTCTTTAAGTTCACTGGCTTCAGGATCAGGATAAAGGCGAAGAGAACCTCCTACTGCCTCCTGCATTTTTTTCAATACATGGGGAGAAGGTGGATAAGGA
>CALNBV010000139.1 GCA_937874515.1 uncultured Paenibacillaceae bacterium
GGGGTTGCCCCCACTAGAACCTGAATCTAGCGCGTCTGCCGATTCCGCCACACCCGCATCTATGCATTCATCGCTACCATTCTATCGGATCGACATAGAACATTTTATCACTATATTATTAGTCTGTCAATATGTTACAACTCTAATAAAGAAAAGAGCCGGATCAAGTCCGGCCCTTATTTGGTTTGTCCATTGTTTGTCCCATTCTGACAAGGACCATTACAATTGCCACCATTTTGCGGGCGCTGTTTCATGTTTTCCTGCTGGATTTGTTCCTGTTTCACGCCATACTTTTCAGCGACCTTCAGCCAGGTTTCTCCAGGTTGCTTCGCTTTCACCACTTCATCAACAGGTTTATTGGCAAGGGTAGCAATGGTTTGTGCCATTTTAGTCTGCCCTTTCCCCATCTGTCCTTGCTGATTAGCCATTTTACCCTGACCTTTACCCATTTGCCCTTGCTGACCAACCATCTGGCAATTTCCTGGGGTGCCCTGGGTTCCATTTCCATTACCAGCATTTCCATTTCCCGCTGCCATAACTGCACCTGTGGTAACCATACCGCCAATAACCAAAGCTCCAACAAGCATTAATCCTACTTTTTTCATTTTAGCCCAACTCCTTTCTTTTCTTGTCTTAAATGTACCGCAAAGGTATGACAAAACCATGACGAAAGGAGGGCTTTTTTGATTTTTTAATATTCCTATGGATAATAATAAAAAATCTCTCTTGAAGTAGTTTCTCCGTAGTTTGCAGGACCGTCAACAATCATCAATGGAAGACCAATAGGTAAATTTTCATACTCATCCATCTTCACATTTCCATTATTATCAATTACACAGACCTCTTTTTCCGTCATTTTCCCTATATCCATCCGTCCCTCTGCATGAATGAGATATTCCTCCATTGAATTAGGCAGCATATTCTTTTCCTTAACACGGTCCACCACCTTACACAATCGGGTCATGGTTACTAATTCATGATAGTTAGGTACGTTTTCTGTACTCTTCTGCCGTAAAATCTTGCTTTTATTGGTAATAGGATCATATTCTATGGAATACCTAATAAACTCATGATCTTTCATACCCATAAAATCACCATTTATGGTTTTTAATTTGCCATCGGAAGTAAATGCAATATTAATAAAAACCAGGCGGGCATCTTCTACGATATCCAGTCTGGTTTGTAGCTTCTTCCACTCTTCTGAGAAACTCAATTGGTGCACATTAGAACTAGCCATAGCAATTTCCCAGGGACGTTCAAAAGAATACTTTTCAACAGAAGGATATACTGCCCCCACAAGAAAGAATACTAAACCTAACAAGGCAGCTCTCCTTTTTGCCACCCTATTTACCTTTGGATGAAAAAATAATAGAAAAATTATAAAACCGAGAGGAATAGGAAAATCGTTCAATCGAAATGTAAACGCTCCCAGAAAACAGAACCCAAACAATTTCCATCCTAAATGTTCTTCCTCTTCTTCCCTCTTTCCATAGATTAAAATAAGTCCAACTATAGTAATAGCGATACTAATCCCTGAGAAAAAATACTCCATAACCAGACCCCTTCCGTGATTCCATGTGACTTATATACCCTTATATTAAAGGTCACAACTGTATCTTTGTGATGTACATTCCGTGAATTAAAAAAACTCTGCCATCATTTAAATAGCAGAGTCTTAAATACCTTAAATACCATTCTATTTTTTCAAAGGAAGTCTAATAATAAATTTGGACCCCTTGCCAGGTTCGCTCTCCACCCTAACTTCTCCACCATGAGATAGGACAATTTGTTTCACCATGGATAATCCTAATCCCATTTCTCCTGTGGTCGTCGCCCTGGATGAATCTACTTTGTAAAATCGTTCAAAAATGTCCCGACTTTGGTCTTCCGTTAATCCCACACCTGTATCTGCTACCGTCAACCAGGTTTCTCCCTTCTCATTCCATGTAGTTATCCGTATTTCTCCACGGTTCGTAAATTGCAGGGCATTTTTAATTAAATTAATGGCTACCTGGCGCAACCGATCCTCATTTCCATAAACCAAGGTTTCAGGATTTCCACCAATAATAAGGGAAATATCCTTTTCTTCCGCTAGAATGTTCATTTGGTCTACGATGTCCTCAAGTACAGGATAGAAAGGAAATTGTTCCATTTTTAATTCCATTTTCCCTGCCCTCATTTTTTCCAATTCCATCACACTTTGCACCAGGCGGATTAATCGAATGGTTTCCTTTTCCATGAGGAAATAGATTCGTTCCCTATCTTCCCCTTTTACTAGATGATTTCGCAATGCCTCTAATAACCCACGAATAGAAGTTAAAGGAGTTTTTAACTCATGGGAGATATCCGCCAAAAAACGTGAACGAGCCTGATCATACCTGTCCGCTTCTTTCTTGGCCTCCTCCAACATTTCCGCCATTCGATTCAAATCCCTGGCTAAATCAGCAATTTCATCATTTCCCTGTACAGGAACCCCTTTCGTAAAATCTCCATCTGCGACTTGTTGAGCTAAGTGGCGCATGGTTTTAATCCGCCGATTTAAGCCCTCTGCTAATAGCCAACTTAACAAAAGAACCAAACCTAGGGTTGTTAAAGAAGAACCAAATAGGACCCAGCGGGCCTCTTTAATGGTTTCTTCCGTCTCTGTCACCGGTGCAGCTAACCATAACGCTTCATCTTTTTCCATGGGTAAAACCACCACGGTCACAGACAAACCAAAACGATTCATCCCATGTTTCAGTTTTAAGGGCTGCCCCCCATTTAATTGATTCCATTCACTTTCATCCAGGGTTAACCCTGGCGGCCGAAGGGTTAGTCTTTCCCCAAGGGTACTATTTCGGTGAATCACCTGGATATTCATCCGTTCCTTCTCTTTCCCTTTCCCTATATGTCTTCGGGGACTCTCGGGATAAAGATTTTGTTCCATCACATACAATCCAACCCTGGTCAATTCCTGTTCCTTTAAACGAAACATGAAGTCTGGAAGAAACAAATTAAAAGAGAAGGTAATTAGGGCTAACGTAACCAGCAGGACCGCTAAATGAGAAGTAAATAAACGATAAATATACTTAATCCTCATCCCGAACATCTCCATCGAATTTATATCCTACACCCCAAATGGTATGAATCCAGGAATAAGGTGGGGTATGTATTTTTTTGCGAAGACGCTTGATATGGGCATCTACCGTCCGTTCATCCCCGGGAAAATCAAAGCCCCATAAGCGTTCAATCAATTGTTCTCTAGAAAACACATGCTTTTCATGTTTCGCCATAAAGGTTAATAACTCAAATTCTTTAGCTGTTAACCCTTCAATGTTTTTTTCATTCAAGGTGACCTCATGGGTATCCAAAAGGATTTGGTAATGATCGCCACGAATGACATGTTCCCGATTTTCTTCATTGGCTGGGGGCACCTGAGCACGGCGCAAAATGGCCTTAATCCGTGCTAATAAAGGAAAGGGGCTAAAAGGCTTCGTAATATAATCATCTGCTCCCCCTTCCAATCCCATGACTTGATCTGTGTCAGTGTCTTTTGCCGTTAACATCATAATAGGAACGGATGAAAAACTTCTAATTTCCCGTAACAGGGAAAATCCGTCCTTTCCTGGCAACATCCAATCTAAAATAACCACATCGGGTTCATTATGCTTAATCCTTTCCACAACACCAATCCCACTATGATAAAACTCTGCTTCATATCCTTCTTTTTCAAAAAAGATGTTCAACATATCACATACTGAAGTATCATCTTCAACCACGACAATTCTGGTCATTCATTTCATCCCTCAATTTTTTAAGAACCTAGATTTTGTCTATATCATAACATAAAGAAAACTTGGATTCGCCAAGGCTTTAAGGCGCGCCAGGACCTCCACACTTTCCCAAATAAAAAGCCTCAACCGCTTCAAAAAAGCAGTTGAGGCCATTTTTTTCTATACTAATTTCATTAAATCTAAATGGGTATTTAAGTACAAGGGATGTCTTGGATGGCCCCTTTTACTTAAATCAATAGCAAATAAATCATATTCCGTTAACATTTGCAATACTTCCATATCCCGGTTTTTGTATGCACCTTGCGTGCCCCAGGCCAAAACAATTTTATCGGCCTTTTTAACCGCTTCCATTATATACTCATCATTTTTTACCCCAACTGGATCGTTGACTTCCATTATTTCGCCAAAATCAGGAGCACGATAAGCAAAAAGATTGACTACTTCAAGAGTTCCAAAACCCCATCTTTTCGCAAAATTAATACAACGGGTTATCGTTAGATCATCATAGGTTTCATCCGCAGTGCTTGGGTTTAACATAATAAAGGTTACTTTGGGTTTTCTTTCATCCCAACTTCTCCAGAGGGAATACCGATAATTACCCGTTTCATCCACAATTGCCCCATTGCGCATTCCACTTCCTCCTCTACGATAACAAGCAGTTTTTTTAAAAATTCTCCTCCAATGTTATAATTCCTCTAAACTTTCAGAAAATAGTTGATTGTATGTTGAATTTTTTTATTGTATAAAGAAAATACCCCCCATTTAGTTTAATTAAATGAAGGGTTGTCTTTTTTTATGCCTTTTTTTCAATAGCTTGTATGCGATCAACCTTTACCTCCCGGTGCACCCATAACTCTTTTTTCATCTCATCTACTGAACACTGATATAAGTGGCGACCATTGATTTTAAAAATGCTTTTGGAAAACAATTGATTTTGCAACAATTCTCGTTGACCATCATTCCATTCATAAACAATCATAATGCATTTCTCCTTTTAGCCATCAAACAATTGATTCTAGAGAATGATAAATAGAAGTCCAGGAGCGTTTAGCGAAGCAAATAGGCAAAGATTGTTTCCTCGCTTTATCTTTAGTTGCCTTTGCCAGGTTGTGGCTTACAAAATCCAATAGAACCAACACTGCATCGGCTTCCTGGGGAAGTTGAAAACGGCTCTCTGATTCTTTTCGTCCTTTAATGTGGAGGATGTTTTTAAATCCCATTTGATTTAAATTCTTTTCAATATGTCCTAAATGATCTGCTCCTACAATCACTAGATTCCGCATGGATACCTCTCCTAATTATCTATTGTATATAATTCATATTTGTTTACTGTGTTATGTGCTCAAAAAAATAGGTTAACGCTGATGGGGTTCTTTTTCCAAAGGAAACCGTTCTTTTTTCGTCCGTTCTATCTGCACAATTTTACCCCCATGAACAATAATCTGGACTGAACCATACTCCAAATCGTCAAAGGCATGGAGAATTCGTTTAAGCCAATGTTCTTCTAGTTTGCCCTTATTAAATTGTGACAAAGCGACCCCTCCCATTCACTTCATAAATTCTGTTTATTTTTTTCCATTTTAATTATATTTATCCTATCAGTCAAGTATGAATTAAAAATTTACAAAAACCCTTTGATCACTCAAAGGGTTTTGTAACTCGGAATCCAAGCAGATGCATGTTTAAATTCTTGCCATTCTTTCTCCCACTTCTCCACAAATATCTCCAACTTGTCCACCAAATCAAGTAAGCGAAAACGTTCTAGGGATAACTCTGCAATCTCAGCTACGTCCCCTTTGCGAAAACACAGGCGAACCCGGTTATCTATGTCTTGCAATTCTGCACGTTTTCCATCGATAACACAGCGTAGCCTGGTAAAACGTTGATCTAATCTAGTGAGATCATATTCGATGGATTCCATAGCATGCCAAATCCTCAATCATCCATTTATTTTCCGTAAAGTAATTCCATTACTTCTTCAAGTTTTCGAGTGATTGTCTCGCTTTTCTCTTTTTCGTTTACCAGTTGGGTGATTGCTGACATATTGTTGTCTTTAAAATAGGTTAGTACTTCTTCCTCCATCTCTTGAATGCGTTGCTCTAATTTCTCAGTTGCACTATTGATATCTTCCAAAACGCTTTCAAAAACATCCTGAGTACGGGTTTGAGTTGAAGTTTGTGTTTCCATTGACATAGTCATAGCAACCTCCTCAATTATCTTTTCTTCTTTTTCTTGTTTATCCATAAAGGTGTTAACTAATTTAGCGGTATCCAC
The DNA here is from genome assembly GCA_937874515.1 of uncultured Paenibacillaceae bacterium. Lineage (GTDB taxonomy): Bacteria > Bacillota > Bacilli > Aneurinibacillales > Aneurinibacillaceae > CALNBV01. The sequence goes on from CALNBV010000139.1 coordinate 6,048, forward strand.
TGAATCGTAGGATACGATGACGAAATTATCATCAATCACTTTGAAACGAGAATCTCCCTCCAAAACAAACACATGCTCTTTGCGGGGCAACCCCATATCAGTCTCCATCATTATGAATAGTTGGTTCAAAGGAAATTGTTTCATATTGTTATCCACAAGGTACTCAAAAATCTGATCATTGGCAGGCTTCCAGGAAGATAAATACCAGAGATCAGAACCCTTAAACCGAATAAATCTAGGGTTCTTGTATAAAGGCAATTTGTCCACCGTAAAACTATAAGAAACTAATCCCTTTCTACGCAAACGTTTTAAGGCTTGTTCGGCGGTAATTGGTCCTTTATTTTCAAGTAAATAACGATGGAGTTCATCCGCAAGAGGGTCTGAGGTAGGAGAATTCATTTCAATAACTGCATGTGAACCTCCTTCTTGAAAAGGAGATAATACATCTGTCAATGCATCCTCGATGACGTACTCAGGGTTTTGCCCATCTGCATATTCATTTTCAAATGCATATTGCAGACGATTGGAAAGCTCTTCACGAGAAAGTGAACGTTCCCCTGGGCGAAATACTTTCTTTAACATACTGCTTGCTGTCAAGACTAGTTCTTTCATCTTTTTAAAGGCTCCTTTACTGAACATCTTAACGTATTAATGATACCATGTTCTGCCTTTACGAGGGAGAAAGAATTTACTTTTTCTCTATCTTCTCCTTGTAAACTAAAGTATCCTTTAAAAAAACAAAAAAAAATTAGCTTCCGTCACAACTTATTCACAATTAAAGCTCAAAATAAGGGATAATACTTATGTTTTATATCGTTTTTACCGTTTAAAATGTATAATAGTTCCATATAGTGTTATAGATAAAAACTCGTAGGAAAAAGAAAGGGAGGATATTAAAATGGTAGATCCAACTCCAATTATTGCTGTATTATTCGGTGCAATTGCACTACCAATCGTGCTTAACTTCATCGTTTTAGCTCGTGCAGAAAAAAAATATCAAGGTTAATAAAACCTTATATCATTATAAAGACGATACGAATTCGTATCGTCTTTTTTCATTATGATCAAAAAATATACAAAATCCCCCTACTCCCAAGTTGAAAATGGTATGATGAAACTATTAAAGTCTTTTTGTGGAAAGAAGGTAGATGTATGCCCAGTACGCCCCATATCGAAAAACATTTTACCGCTTCTGATACAGTAAGAGACATTGTGATTGGCATGGCTGACGGATTAACGGTTCCTTTTGCACTGGCTGCCGGGTTAACTGGAGCCGTGGATAGTACAACCATTATTATAACTGCAGGGGTAGCTGAAGTTGCTGCGGGCTCTATTGCCATGGGCTTAGGGGGTTACCTTGCTGCGAAAACCGATGGGGAACATTATGAATCTGAGTTAAAAAGAGAACAGATGGAAATTATGGAACTTACTCATAAAGAGGAAGAAGAAACAGCAGAAATCTTTCGTGAATACGGTTTAAAGGAAGACCAAATTCAAGACATTGTGAACACCTTGAAGGAAAAACCGGATCAATGGGCTGATTTTATGATGAAATTTGAGCTGGGTCTGGAAAAACCTTATCCCAAACAAGGAAGAAAATCCGCTCTTACCATTGCCTTATCCTATATTACAGGGGGAAGTATCCCTCTTCTTCCTTATTTTTTTATTGATAATCAACAGACAGCCCTTATTTATTCCGTTATAATAACACTTATTGTTCTATTTATTTTTGGATTTGTAAAAGGAAAATTTACAGGTGCAATACCATTAAAAAGCGGGTTACAAACGATGATGATTGGCGGTTTAGCAGCAGGCGCTGCCTTCGGACTGGCTCGATTATTATCTTGAAACCCATCTGATTACACCCTACCTGGAGGAATGAATATGTTAATACGCAGGGCAAAAATTCAAGACCTTGACGGAATGGTAGAGCTCATTAATGAATATGCCCAGCAGGGATTAATGCTTTCTCGCTCGAAATTGTCCCTTTGTGAAACCTTATCCTGTTTTTCTGTTGTTGTTGATAATAAGGGAGAAGTAACACCCCCAGGTTCTGTCGTGGGAGTTGGAGGTGTCCATATATTATGGGAGGATTTAGCGGAAATCCGCTCCCTCGCCATATCAGACAAAACGAGAGGCAAAGGTTTAGGAAAACTGTTAGTCCAACACCTGGTGGAAGAAGCAGAAGAAATGGGGATTAAACGGGTAATGGCCCTTACCTATCAAACCCACTTTTTTGAAAAATGCGGATTTTCCGTTGTTTCCAAAGAGTCTCTTCCCCATAAAGTATGGAAAGACTGCATTAACTGCTCTAAATTCCCTGCATGTGATGAAATTGCTGTCATTAAAGAACTAAGCCCGGTATAACTGATTACCGGGCTTTTTTTCTTAAATAATGGGTTATTTTATTTAACCGTTTAGAACCTACAAGGTCATCCGCCTTCTCAATAACATCTTGAATCACTTGAAGGAGATTTTGCTTCCCATTCCAGTGTTGAAGTAAAATAGATTCGTCTACATCACCAATGATTTTTTTCAAAGCAAACACAGCTAACACAATATCATCAAGGAAACCCATTGGCCCTACAATGGCTTCAGGTATAAAATCTACTGGAGTCATGAAATAAAGAACGGCAGCCATTAAAATGGCTTTTGACTGGACTTCCACCCGTTTATCTTTAATTAATCGAACCAATAACACGAAAAGGTCAGGTGCCAACAACAAATAAGGAACCCATTTTTCGGATTGGCTATCCCCCATTTTCTCCCTGATAAACTCTTCAATTTTCATTCTTAAATTGTCATAGAATCGAAGGTGCTCTGAGTTCATTTGAATGGGTATCAATTCCTTTTGTTCTGTATCCAATACGACTTTTAAATAGCCTTCGTGAAAGGCCAATTCTTTAATTTCCAGCCTATTCAAGGTTGGATAATTTTCAACCATTTCATTTAATTGAACCTTAATCTGTTCTTCCGTCACTTCAAACACATCATTATTTTTGATCCATTCAAACAATCCTGGACCAGGTACATCTTCTAATCCAAAGGGGAGTTCTGCCTTTTCATAATGGAAAAGGGCGAATTTATTCGTATCATTAAAGGAAAAATCCCTCACTTGCACCCAATATTTTCTCCCTATGGATTCTTCATTTCCCGGACCTGCAATATCCCATTCCATCCCATTTTCTTTACAGGTAATGTGTTGCAGGCGAACTCCTTCAGGCAATATTTGATTAATGACTGGTAAAAATAGGACATTCACTTGTTTTTCTTCTAATTGCATACAAACCGACTCCTCATATGACTTTAATGATTATGTTTCCCTTCCATACGAAAAAAAGTCGGACAAAGTTACAGGTTTAAAAACCTCTTTCATAGGGAATAGGAATGGGATGTTCAAATTCTTTTCTTTTACGAAGAGCGCTAGCATGTAGGGCCCAATAAGGATTTCGCAATAATTCCCTTCCTAAAAGTACCAAATCCCCTTTTCCGTTTCCAATAATTTCATTAGCCATGGCAGGTTCCGTAATTAAACCTACACACCCCGTAGCAATCCCTACTTTCTCCCGAATTTCAGCTGCGTAAGGAATTTGGTATCCGGGAAAAACAACGGGTGGTGCAAGGGGTGAAATCCCTCCTGTGGAACAATCAATGAAGTCAATGCCTTCAGCTTTTGCCATACGTGCAATGTTTAAAGTATCCTCTAAGGTTAAACCACCCTCATCGTAATCCACAGCAGAAAGGCGCAAATAAATAGGCTTGTCCTTTGGCCATTCTTCTTTAACCGCCTGTATGATTTGTTTCAATAATAGAAAACGATTTTCCAGACTGCCCCCATACTGGTCTGTTTTCTTATTTGAAATTGGGGATAAAAATTGATGGATCAGATAACCATGGGCTCCATGGATTTCAATAACATCAAAACCCGCTTCTTTTGCCCTGCGAGCACCCTCTCTCCAAGATTCAATGACATGAAAAATTTCATTTACTGATAGTTCATGGGGAATTGGGGAATCCTGATTAAAAGGAAGTTCACTTGGGGCTACAATGACATCGTCAACTCCTGCTTTCCTTCCAGCATGAGCCAATTGCACCCCAATCGCTCCGTTTTGTTGATGGACAAAATCTACAATTTTTTGTAAGGAAGGAACCTGACTGTCATCCCATAATCCTAAATCTCTAGCACTAATTCTCCCCCGCTTTTCTATGGCGGTGGCTTCAAGAAGAATTAAACCAACACCACCCATGGCTCTTGTACCATAATGAATCAGATGCCAGTCTGTTGCCTTTCCATCATTTTGCGCAGAATACATACACATGGGGGACATTACAATTCGATTTGAAATAGTTAGACTCTTTTGTTCAAAAGGCGTAAACAATAAACTCATCATAACCCCTCCTTAATAGTTGTCCGTTAATTAATCAAATAATAATAGAGCTTACAGAATTTGTCTAACTATTTAATCAAGTGAGGAGTAAAATGTTTAATAAACTTTATCGAAAATTAAAATATCAATATTTGAAACTTTTGCGTACAAAGGGTGCCCCCTCTATAATTGCTCGGAGTTTTTCCCTGGGAATTTTCATTGAGTTTATTACTCTGCCGACTCTTGGAATCGCCTTTTTGTTTCTTTATCCGTTAAATAGATGGCTTCGGGGAAATTTTGCCGCTTCCCTTATTGGATTTATTATGGGGAAATTTATTCTGCCAATTTTTTTTGTCATTAATATGAGTGTGGGTACCATGTTGGTCAATGGAAAGACAACACATGTACAACAAATAGAGGAATCGGGATATACAACGATGATTCAATTAATAAAAACAAAAGGAATTGCCTTTTTTCTGGGAAGTGCAACTACTGGTTTAATAGTCGCTATTCTGTGCTACATGTTTGTATTCTATGGTTTAATTCTTTATCGGGATCGCAAAAAGAAAAGACGAATGGCAATCCATATCGAAATAAAAGAGCATTGAATTTTACTTCAATGCTCTTTTACTGTCTATTTCCCCATACTTCTAATTAAAGAAACAACAAATAAATCAAGGGATATGAGAAAGCCGCCAAAGAAACCAAACATAGCGAACATAAAACGGTTAATTACAGACTTCTCAATCCGAAGGGCAAGGATACTCCCAAGAAAAGGAATAATAATTTCAATAACAATAAAAATAGTTCGTAAGGTTGGATTGTTTCCTTTAACCGCTTCTACACAAATAGAATAATTAAAAATAGCTAAACCTATTATGATTAGAGCAATGGGAAGTATTCTTATGATTGTTTTTTTCATAGGTTTCTCTCCTCCTATCCCATATTTGATGATACTCTTTTTAAACTCATGGGTAAAGATTGCCCCTCATTTTTTCAATCACTTTCACCATATCCTCCGGTAAATCCGCAGTAAAAGTAAGCTCCTCTTTTGTTAAGGGATGTGAAAAAGCCATGGTTCTAGAATGAAGAGCCTGTCTTCCAATTAAGTCCTGTTTCCCACCATACAAATTATCTCCTAATAAAGGATGATTGATATGTTTCATATGTACTCTTATTTGATGGGTGCGTCCTGTTTCCAATTTAAGTTGAATATGTGTACAATCAGAAAACCGCTGCAATACTTTAAAATGAGTCATTGCATGTTGCCCATCTTCATGAATGACCCTCTCCATGATTGAATCCCCATTGCGAAAAATAGGTGCGTTGATTGTTCCCTTGTCCTCCTGAATGACTCCATGAACTATCGCTTCATAATAACGTTGAATCCTACCTTCTTGTTGCAAAATAGCTAGCTGTTGATGGGCAAATTGGCTTTTCGCAATAAGTACTAACCCGGATGTGTCCTTATCTAAACGGTTTACAGCTCTAAACTTTCTTTTTTCTCCATTTGCTAACCAGGAATAAACCACTCCATTAGCAAGGGTTCCACCCGAATGCAACATGGTAGGGTGAATACATAAATTAGGTGATTTATTTACCACTAATATTTCATCATCTTCATACACACAATTAAAAGGAATAGGTTCAGGTCGTATATTCTCCGATTCTTCTTCTGGCAAAACCAATTGAATTTTATCGCCAATTTTTACGGGATGATCTAAATAGGTTGGTTTACCATTCAAGATAATTCCCTTTACATGCTTGCAAGCCACAAGTAATCCCCTGGAAATTCCATGGGTTTCCCTGAGAAATGATCGTACATTCAAGCTTTCTACATTGACAGTAAAACTGTAACTCTTAGGGTTCATCTTTTTCTTTCAACTCCTCATTTCCATTTTACATTAGAACCTACTCTAAAGGGAAAACCTAAAAGGAATTTTAAATATAATGGGAAGTTAAATAATTGTTTTTATTACGAATATTCATTAATTGTGTTATACTATTTAATGAATTGACGCAATTTTTACATCATTAAGAAAAACAAGGAGAGAGATAAATGGCACTTAATAAAAGATTTAAAAAGGTTCTTGTTGCCAATCGCGGAGAAATTGCAATTCGTATATTCCGTGCTTGTACTGAGCTCGGCATTCGTACAGTTGCCATTTATTCAGAACAAGATAATGTTGCCCTTCACCGGTTTAAAGCAGATGAAGCCTACCTAATTGGGGAAGGGAAAGGTCCTGTAGAGGCCTACTTAGATATTGAAGGAATTCTGGAACTTGCAAAGCGTCAACAAATTGACGCCATCCATCCCGGGTATGGATTCTTGGCAGAAAATGAGGAATTTGCCCGTCGTTGCGAAGAAGAAGGAATTACTTTCATAGGCCCTAAATCACAACACATCAACATGTTTGGGGATAAAGTAACTGCCCGTAAAATAGCAATTAATGCGGAAATTCCAGTTATTCCAGGGACACCAGAACCAATCCAATCCTTAGAAGAAGTACTCCGCTTTGTTCGGGAACACGGATTTCCTATTATTATTAAAGCGACAGCAGGTGGTGGCGGTCGTGGCATGCGGATTGTACGAGAGGATAGTGAATTACAGGATGCATTAGAACGTGCCCGTTCTGAAGCAAAATCTGCTTTTGGGAACCCTGCAGTATATGTAGAGAAATTCCTGGAAAATCCGAAACATATTGAAGTACAAATTCTTGCAGACCTTCATGGAAATGCAGTTCATTTATATGAACGGGATTGTTCCATCCAGCGTCGTCATCAAAAAGTAGTAGAAGTGGCTCCTAGCCTCGCCTTATCAGAAGAACTACGAGAAGAAATTTGCCAGGCTGCGTTGAAATTATGCCAATCTGTAAACTATACAAACGCTGGTACTGTTGAATTTTTAGTTACCAATGATGGGAAGTTCTATTTTATTGAAGTAAATCCAAGGGTTCAGGTTGAACATACTATTACGGAATTAATTACCGGAATTGACATTGTACAATCCCAAATATTAATTGCAGAAGGCTATCGTCTAGATAGTGAAGAAATTAACATTCCTTCTCAATCTGATATACACAAAATTGGATATGCCATTCAATGTCGGGTAACGACTGAAGATCCAGAAAACAATTTCCTTCCTGACACGGGACGTCTGTTAGCTTACCGTTCAGCAAGCGGTTTTGGGGTTCGTCTTGATGCAGGAAATGGTGCACCTGGATCCATTATCACCCCTCATTATGATTCACTTCTTGTAAAAGTTTCAACCCAGGCAATTACCTTTGAGCGGGCTGCCCTGAAAATGTTGCGTACGTTAAAAGAATTCCGGATTCGTGGTGTGAAAACCAACATTCCATTCTTAGAAAATGTAGTTCAACATTCCGATTTCTTACGGGGTACCTATAATACATCATTTATTGATACAAAACCAGAGCTCTTTGAATTCGCGAAAAAACGGGACAGGGGAACAAAAATATTAACCTATGTTGCCCAAACCATCGTAAATGGCCATCCCGGTTTAACAAAAGTTGAGAAAAAACCAGCCTTTAATAAACCAAGAATTCCAGTTACATCCATTGAACAACCTTATCCATCTGGAACGAAGCAAATTTTAGACGAGCAGGGCCCTGAAGGACTTGTGAAATGGGTTCAAGGGCAGAATAGGCTGCTATTGACTGATACCACTTTCCGTGATGCCCATCAGTCCCTTTTTGCTACTCGTGTCAGAACCCAGGATATGATGGAAATTGCTGAGTCCACAGGAAAATTAGCTCACGGGTTATTCTCATTGGAAATGTGGGGAGGCGCAACCTTCGACACCAGCATGCGCTTCTTAAATGAGGATCCATGGGATCGTCTCATTAAATTAAGAGAGAAGATTCCAAATGTCCTTTTCCAAATGCTGTTCCGTGGTGCAAACGCTGTTGGTTACTCCAATTACCCAGATAATGTCATTAAAAAGTTCATTCAAACTGCATCACATGCAGGGATTGATGTGTTCCGCATTTTTGATAGTTTAAACTGGGTAGAAGGAATGCGTCTTGCCATTGAGTCTGTCCGCGAAACAGGAAAAGGGATTGCAGAGGCTGCTATTTGTTACACTGGGGACATTCTCGATCCAAATAAAGATAAATACAACTTAAAATACTACGTTAATTTAGCAAAAGAATTGGAAAAAGCCGGTGCCCATATTTTAGCCATTAAAGATATGGCAGGACTTCTCAAACCTTATGCTGGCTATACATTAGTCAAAGCCCTGAAGGAAGAAGTTGGGATTCCTATTCATTTACACACCCATGATACCAGCGGAAATGCCGGAGGCTTATTGCTTAAAGCAGCTGAAGCTGGCGTAGATATCGTGGACGTTGCCTTAAGTTCTATGTCAGGATTAACATCTCAACCTAGTTTAAATGCTCTCCTTCATGGCATGGAATATGACGGAAGAAACCCCGGGTTAAATATTAACGATTATCAAAAATTAGCTGATTACTGGGAAGATGTACGTCAATATTACTTTGGTTTCGAAACGGGAATGAACGCAAGCAACGCAGAAGTTTATAAACATGAAATGCCTGGCGGACAGTACACTAATCTACAACAACAGGCAAAAGGTGTTGGTCTGGCTGAGAGCTGGGATCAGGTCAAAGAAACCTATTCAACTGTAAACAAAATGTTTGGGGATATTGTGAAAGTAACCCCATCCTCTAAAGTAGTTGGAGATATGGCACTTTTCATGGTACAAAATAAATTAACGGAACAAGACGTTTTTGAAAAGGGAAAAAGTGTTGACTTCCCTGAATCAGTAATTAGCTTCTTCCAGGGATATCTTGGCCAACCTTATGGCGGTTTCCCAAAAGAGTTACAATCCATCATTCTGAAGAATAGAGAATCCTTTACCAGTCGTCCAGGTGAACTCCTCCCAGATGCTAATTTTGACGAGATAACCAGGGAGTTAGTGGACAAATTAGGCCGCCCGGTGACTGACTTTGATTTACTATCCTATGTAATGTATCCGAAGGTTTTCCTGGATATGCAACAACGCCAAGTTGAATTCGGTGAAGTATCTGTCCTTGATACTCCGACCTTCTTCTATGGCTTACGTCTTGGGGAAGAAATTGCAGTTACCATTGAACAAGGGAAAACATTGATTGTTAAATTAGTGTCCATTGGAGAACTTCAAGATGATGGCAATCGCATTGTTTACTTTGAGTTAAATGGACAACCCCGTGAAATTAAGATTCGTGATGCATCAGCTAAAGTTACAATTCAACAAAAACGGAAAGCGGATGCCACCAATCCAGGACATATTGGTGCCTCTATGCCTGGTAAAGTCCTTAAAATCATGGTGCAAGCTGGAGATAAAGTGAAAAAAGGCGAACATTTAATTGTTACTGAAGCAATGAAAATGGAAACCACCATGCAAGCTCCTTACGATGCAGAGATTAAAGAAGTAGCAGTCCAAACCGGTGACAGTATTGATACAGCCGATTTGCTAATTGTACTTGAAAAGAAATAAATTAAAAAAGGAAGCAGGTTCAAATTGAACCTGCTTCCTTTTTTTAATGCAATTCATCTATAACGCCTTTCATTTCTTTATCTACATCATCATCTTTATGATTCGTTCTGCCTTTTACCATGGATTGGATTTTATCAAAAACCTGAGGTGCCATATCTAGCATACGTTCATATAGGTGGGATTGCCCTTGCAGAGAAATGGACCGTACCCCATCTTTACCAACCACTAAAAAGGCAACAGGAGTAATAGAAACCCCACCACCACTACCTCCACCAAAAGGTTTGTTGTCTGTTCCATTATGTCCTGGGACAGTGCCATTGCCATGATGGTTACGGTCTTCCTCATGATTTGCTTCAAATTCACTTCCACCAGCTGCAAAACCGAATCCAACTTTGGATACAGGCAAAATTACACTACCGTCCGGGGTTTCCACTGGATCCCCAATAATTGTATTTACATCAACCATATCCCTTATGTTCTCCATGGCGGTTTTCATTAACCCTTCAATGGGATGGTCCGTCATATTTCATTCCTCCTTAGGATGAATTATTACCTCTAATGATTTCGTTTGTAGCTTACCCAGAGCTAAGTTGTTTATACTTTGGATAAGGATTTACGGTCTATTGCTTGTGGAGGTTGTTCAAACCATCCATTTCTTATCATGATTTCCATCCATGTATCCTGGTTTTTAATATCTCGGATGACAGCTTGCTCGCATTGCGCGGCTAAATCTCTC
>CALNBV010000140.1 GCA_937874515.1 uncultured Paenibacillaceae bacterium
TGGATTGTTACACAAGTAGAATAGGAGGGTGGAAACAACATGGAGAGAAAAAGCAATTTACCTATTAAAATTACGGAAGTAAGTTTGCGGGATGGCAGCCATGCTGTTAACCATCAGTATACGGAAGAACAGGTGCGCAATGTGGTGCGTGCTCTTGATGACGCAGGGATGCATTACATTGAAGTGTGCCACGGGGATGGATTGGGCGGTTCTACCCTCCAATATGGACGTTCCCTCGTTGATGAAATGAAATTGATTGAAGCTGCAGTTGATGAAGCGAAACAAGCAACCATTGCTGTTCTTCAACTTCCAGGGATCGGAACAGAGCATGAATTAAAACAAGCTCGCTCCCTTGGTGTAGGGCTAGTTCGTGTAGCGACCCATGTAACGGAAGCAGACGTTTCCGCTCAACATATTAACCTGGCTCGTGAATTAGGAATGGAAACCATTGGCTTCCTGATGATGGCTCACTCTGTTTCTCCAGAAAAAATAGTAGAGCAGGCCAAATTAATGGAAAGCTATGGGGCGCAAGCGGTATATGCAACAGACTCTGCTGGGGCCATGACTCCCGAAGATGTGCGTGTTCGCATTGCAGCTCTCAGAGAAAACCTTTCCTGTGAAATCGGTTTCCATGCCCACAACAACATGTCTTTAGCTGTAGCCAATTCTTTAGTAGCCATTGAAGAAGGTGCAACCCGCATTGACGGCAGTGTCCGTTGCCTTGGTGCAGGTTCTGGAAACACCCAAACGGAAGTATTGATTGCTGTGCTAAATAAGTTAGGAATTGATATTGGCATCGATTTATATAAAATGATGGACCTGGCGGAGAATATCGTTGGGCCCATCCTTCCCCGTTCACAAGAAATTCGCAAAAACAGCTTAACCCTTGGTTATGCTGGGGTTTATTCTAGTTTCTTGCTTCATGCTGAAAAAGCTGGGGAACAGTTTGGCATAGATCCACGGGATATCCTTCTTGAATTAGGGCGTATGAAAGCCATTGGCGGCCAGGAAGATATGATAATTGATATGGCAGCGAATATGAGAAAAGAGCGCGGGCTCTTAAAAAGGTAGGATAAGATATGGCTCAATTATATCGTTTTAATGATTGTTTAAATCGCGTGGACCAGGCTGAAAAAGAAAGAAAAGAAATCATTCGCCTTACGGAAGATTATCCAGAACTAACGGTAGAAGAAGGTTATTTTATTCAGGAACAGTTAATCGCCCGAAGGGTTGCGGAAGGTAATAGAGTTGTTGGATATAAACTTGGTTTAACCAGCAAGGCAAAACAAGAAATGATTGGGGTATATGAGCCTTCTTATGGTGTATTGCTGGATTATATGCAACTGGAAGAAGGAGACCCCGTTCCATACAGCGAGTTGATTCATCCAAGAGCAGAACCTGAAATTGCCTTCTTTTTACAAGAGGATTTGCAAGGTCCTAAGGTCAGTGGTGTGGATGTATTAGCAGCCACAAAATTTATTTTTCCTGCAATAGAAATTATTGATAGCCGCTTTCAAAACTTTAAATTGACCTTACCTGATGGCATAGCGGATAATTCATCTTCTGCTCGTTTTATCCTCGGTGGCCGTCCCTTTAAGATCAGTGATGTAGATTTAAGTTTAATGGGAATGGTCATGACCAAAAATGGCGAAGTGGAAACCACAGGTGCTGGTGCTGCTGTCCTGGGACATCCGGCATCTGCAGTAGCCTGGCTAGCTAATAAATTGCATGAGCGGGGAGAAAAACTTAACAAAGGCCAGATTATTTTAAGCGGTGGGATCACAGCGGCTATTGAAATCAAACCCGGTGATATAATACAGGCGAGATTTGATAAATTAGGTAGTGTTACAGTTAAATGTTCAGACTAAAGGAAAGCTCCTGTTATAAACAGGGGCTTTTTCTTATTTTCAGGGTGAAAAAAGGAATAAATACGACACATAGTATCATGAAACGACATATTTCTACAAATCTACGACCGAATCATACTAATTTATTCGACTAAATATACACGAATAGGATAAAAAATATTTATCGAAATAGTCGAAAAAGTAAAAATAGTATAATTGGACTGTTTCAAGTTTTCAGTGTTAAAATCATATCAAGGTTAAATAATACATCACGAAAAAACAAGCTGTAAGCGTTTCATTCGAGTGAATTTGCTAGATTCCGAGAATTGCTTACAGGTTATCCTAAGATGAAAGTCTTACACACTTGTAGCTCAGAAAATGTCTAATTATTGAAGGAGAACTGGCATGCGTATAGACGTTCACACTCATATCATCTCTTCGGAATTACCTGATTTTTCAAAAAAATTTAACGAGCCTGGTTGGCCAGTTTTTCAGCCCACATGTAGCTGTGGCGCGAAAATCATGGTAGACGGCAAAGTTTTTCGAGAAATCACAGAAAACACCTGGGACATTAGCAAACGGGTAGAAGATATGAAAAGGACAGGGGTGGATAAGCAAGTTCTTTCTCCGATTCCAGTTACCTTTTCTTATTGGGCCAATCCCCAACATGCAATGGAAATGTCTCGTTTTCAAAACGAACACATTGCAAGCGTTGTAAAGCAAGATCCAGACCATTTTCTCGGTTTTGGTACCATTCCTTTACAGGATGTTGATGCAGCGATTAATGAAATGGATTACTGCATTCACACATTAGGATTGCATGGCCTGGAAATTGGATCTAATGTGAATGGGAAAAACCTGGATGATCCTTCTTTCTATCCTTTCTTTGAAATGGCAGAAAAGTGGAATGTACCTTTGTTCATTCACCCATGGCAAATCCTTGGCAGAGAACGTTTACAGGCATACAATTCCCTCTATACAGTTGGGATGCCTGGTGAAACAGCACTAGCAGGTGCAAGCCTGATTTTCTCTGGCATAATGGAAAAGTTGCCAAACTTAAAAGTCCTTTTAGCCCATGGTGGTGGATCATTGCCTTACATTTTGCCGCGTATGGATCATGGCTGGGAGAATTGGACCCATTTACAAGAGTTGATTTCTCAACCGCCAAGCCATTATGCAAAGAAATTTTACTATGATTCTTTAGTCTTTGATCCAGTGAACCTGAAGTATTTAATCGATAAGTTTGGGGATCAAAGAATTATGTTAGGAACAGACTATCCTTTCAAAATGGCAGAAATTCCCGCAGGGAGAATCTTGCAAGAATCATTCCATTTAACTGAAGAGCAAAAGAATAGAATTTTCGGCCTTAACGCTATGGAATTCTTGGGATTGAAAACCATACAACCTAAATAGGTTGGGTTTTCACCCAGGCTTTACGCCATAAATATTCTGAATAGTCAGAAATGACTGTTCTGAAATCGCTTTCTGCAGCCAATGTATCTGAAGGGGGGTGAGTCTTTCATTAAGGTTTGAGGGGGATAATGGAAGATTCTGTTGTAATTGAAAGGTTTAAAAATTATTTATATTAAAAATGGGGAGGAAGCTATTATGACTACTGCAAAACCATGGATTGTTGAAGACAATACCAAAAACAAATTTCTCGTAAACCGTAACACGTTTATTGATAAAGACATTTTAAAAATGGAAAGAGAACGCATTTTCGATCGGGTTTGGGTTTATGTAGGTCACGAATCTGAAATTCCTAATCCACATGATTATGTAACTCGTAAAGTTGCAGCAAAATCCGTTATCTTTACCCGTGATCAACAAGGTGAAGTACACGTTCTTTTAAACACTTGTACACACCGTGGCGCATTAGTTTGCCGTGAAGAAAAAGGGAATACAAAAACCTTCCTTTGCTGCTACCATGCATGGTCATTTAAAAACGATGGGGAATTAATTGGTGTTCCACACGCAGCAGGTTACGGTGATCAATTTGACCGTAAATCTCTTAATATGATTGATGCAAGAAGCGCAAGTTATAAAGGTTTTGTATTTGTTAACTTTGCAAATAACGCTGAGCCTCTTGAAGATTATCTTGGTGCAGCGAAAGAATATTTAGATTTAGTAGCAGACCAATCTGCTGAAGGTATGGAAGTAATCGGCGGATCTCAAAAATACAGCATCCGTGCTAACTGGAAACTCTTAGGTGAAAACAGTATTGATGGATATCATATTGCTCATAACCATTCTACTTATATTGAATTCATGGGCGAAGACCAGGGTCTTCGCCCATGAATTCAATATAAGTAGAATGGTTATGAGCAATATG
>CALNBV010000141.1 GCA_937874515.1 uncultured Paenibacillaceae bacterium
GCCCAATAATGGGATTATGATTGACTTTATCTTACATTCAAGTATGCCTTGTGTTCCTGCTGCCTTAAAATCCCGAACTGCTCTTGTTGCTTTAAGACTATCATCTGTTACTTTTGACAAGGGTATGGTATTATCCATAGCTGCCTTCGCTTCCGCTGTCAATTGATCAAACTGATTACCAAAATTATTGGCAGTATTAATCAAATCATTTTCAGTAGGGTCAAGCAAGCCACGAATAAACTTTGAATGTTCTGCCATAATTCTATTCCAGAAAACTTCCTGTTCCAGAGCTTCCTTTTCGATATTGATCGTTTCTCTTTTTTGAAGTCGTTGAATAATTCTTAAATAAAGCTTGGCTTCCCGCATGATGTGATCGATCAATAATGGATAATTTACTGTAAACATTTTGCAAGCTAAAACATTTGATAAGATTGTAGATTTAAACTGTATTAACCCGCTAATTAAACCCATAGACTTTTGATTTATTTGAAATACACTTTGCTCAAGCATTGGGTTGACTTCTTTTAAACCTCCACCCATTAATCCGGCTTCAGCTTGCGTTATTTCAATGGGGATTCGTATTCCTGTAAAGTATGTCGAAGCTCTTTCCGCTTCAAGGGTGTAAGGAGTTATTACCTCACCTGATTGAAGTACACCAGGGCTTACAACGCCATTAGAAAGGGAAACAACATCTCCTAAAAGTCTGTCAAACTCTCTTCTAAAATCGTCTGCCTGTTGACTAAAGTTAGTATCCCTGGGCGTAAAACCTATTTCGAGAAAAAATGAGTGTTCTTTCATAATTCTTGCGAAAAAAAGGTGTGTTTCTAATGACTGACGAATGAAATTTAAACTTGAGAGCAAAGTATATTACCTCCTCGTAAAAATAGTCATACTCTAAATACCTTTATGCGGATAAGTTGAAATTTATAATTTTTATCTGCAAGAAAAAAGAACATGCTAAAATAGCACGTTCTCTTTGTAATCACCAATAGGATTGCCGATTTGAATTAACTTGCTTCCTTCAATCTCCTCTAGTAGGATCTTGGAAACATAGGGATGACACGTAAAGAAAAGAATCTGATGATAC
Source organism: uncultured Paenibacillaceae bacterium (assembly GCA_937874515.1). Classification (GTDB taxonomy): domain Bacteria; phylum Bacillota; class Bacilli; order Aneurinibacillales; family Aneurinibacillaceae; genus CALNBV01. The sequence continues at coordinate 1,088 of CALNBV010000141.1, forward strand.
TTGGAAATTTCCCGTAACGCTTCTACGGTTTTGCGTAGGCGCCCCAGGTCGAAATTCACGAGAATATCATCCATCACCAGAGGAAGGGATACCTGACGAGAAAATTCCCGGGCTAAGGCAAAACGCATGGAAAGGTATAGCTGTTCCCGGGTTCCCCTGCTTAAATAGCCTGGCTCAATTTGTTCCCCCTTTTCCCCCTCTACATAGAGGGTTTCACTGCCAATAGGAGCTACAATACGAGCATAGCTTCCTCCTGTAATTTTACTAAAATAGTGGGATGCCTCTCGTAAAACCCCTGGTTGCCGTTCACGTTCATATTTTTCCCGGGATTCTTTTAACAGGTGGCGGCAAATGGCATACACTCCCCATTTTTTTGCTTCCCGTTTTAACTCTGTTAATGTTTCTTCCTTCTCCTGCAATAAGCGAGACAGGGTACCTTCCTGTTCCAGGCGGATAATTTGCTCCCGTACCTGCCCTTTTCTCTCTCGCCACTGGTTTAATTGATGTTGCAATGCATTCCCTTTTTCTATCACTTTCTGTAATTCTTCTTCTATTGTAAAGGAATCATAGGTTTGCAAAGAGGTTTCCAGGGCATCTTTCTTTTCTTCTGTTCCCGTTAAAACAAGGAGTTCGCTTTCCCTGCGCTGTATTTCATTTTGCAGTTGGGCCCGCTGGCGATGGATTCCCCCTTTTCGGCGAAACTCTTCTTCCTCAGCTACCCCTCCACGACCATACAATTCCTTTTCCTGTTGTTCATAGGAATCGTAGGTTAAGAGCACTTCTGCCAGTTCTTCCTCAAGGGTATTCAATTCTTTCTCCCATTGATTCCATTGATAGAACTTCTCTTCTTCTTCTTCCATTTTTTTATGCAACAAATAAAAGGAAGTTAGGGGCTCTTCTAAGGAGAATCCTTGAACCGTTGCTTTATTAAAGAGGCTTTCTACCTGTTGGGAGAAGGTAGAAATAAACTGTTGATCCCCTTTATATTCTTCCCTCGCCTGACATAAATGGGAATAAAGATCCCTGCCCCTCTCCACCAGACGAAAGAAATCCATTACCCCTTCTGGACTTAAAGAAGATTCTAAGTTTCGTTGCAACAGCCATTCTTGCCATTGCTGGGCTATCTTTGTTTCCCCTTTTCCCTCTTCTTCAAGGGAACGGTATTCTTCTTCTAAGAGAGATAACTGCTGACGATAATCCTTTATTCTCTCTTTCAAACGAAGAATTCCCTCACGTTCCCTCCTCATTTCCCTGGTTTTTTCTTCTACCCGAGAAATGGATGAAAGAGAAAAGGATGAAAGGCCTACTTTTTTTCCCTGTTCCTGCAATTGCTTATGAAGTTGATCCTGTTCACGGCGGTTATCGTCCAATTGAAGTTGTAACTCACGCAATTTACTAATCCATTTTCCTTGTTCAACTTGAGGGGCTTCTCCCCTCTCTGATTTGTTTTGCTTAATGAGAAGAAATACAAAAAACATGGTGAAAGCACCAGTGAGCAGTCCTAACCAGAAATTCTGGAATCCAATAATAATAGATACAATCACCCCAAAAATGAACACAAGAAAGATCATCTGGCGCATACTTTTCTCTTTAACCGGGCGTTCTTTTCCCCGTTCTTCTATATCTTTTATCCGCTCCAAAAGGTGTGCTTCTTCCCGCTGCACCCCCTCAATGGTATGGCGAATCCTCTCAATCTCTTTTAAAGCAGCTTCCCTTATGGGAATTTCCTTTTCTAATTGTGCCAGGGAAGAAAAAGAGACTTCCTTTTCCAGGCTGGCCTGTAAGGCCTTTTGTTTTTGCCATTCCTTTTTCAACCGTTCCCGCTGGCTTTCTACCCTCAGTTGCTCATTTCCTTCTTCCTGGATTCCATTGCGAAAGAAACGTACCTGTTCCCTTTGTCCTAGAGAAATGTCCATTGCAAGTAAATCTTCAGGTTGCCAGGAGCCCCCTAATTGCCTTAACTGCAACTCCACAGCTTCCTCATATTGTTGAATAAGAACTCGATTTCCAGACAGCCTTTCCTGGCATTCCTTCACTCTCCCTACCTTTCGTAGCAGGTTTTCCAGGGCATGCTTTTCCCTAAGGAGTGCTAGATTTCTCTCTATCCTCTTCATCTCTGCCTGCAACTGGGTTCTTTTCTCTTTCTTCTGCTTAAGCAATACCTCCAGCCTTCGTTTTTCTAAGAGAATTTGATCCAGGCGTTCCAGCCCTTCTGTGGGAAACTCGCCAGGGTCTGGAAGATTGTTTAGACGAAAACGAAGTTCCCATAATGCTTCCCAGCTTTCTCTTCCTTTTCCCATGATGTCTAATTCATGGCGTTTTCGGCGCAACCCTTCTGATTCCTGTTCCCCCTGCACCATGGTTTTCTCAATTTCCTGCTCTTCAGCAAGAAGCTGGTTGTACTGGGATGATTGTTGTTGCAAACGGGAGATTTCCTTTTCCAACTCTTTTAGTTTTGCAGAATGCTGATTAATTAAAGGAGTGCTAGCCCGGGGTTTAAAAAGAGCGTTCATGGCTCCATCTAGTTTCCTGTCCACTTCCATCACAGGAATTCCCGTCCCCATCCCTGCACTATAAATGTAACTATTAATTTCTTCGTTTTCGAGAAAATCCATCTGCTGTAATTCCGTTAAACTAAAAGCAAAAATCTGCTTAAATAGAACAGGGGAAATGCCTCCAATCAAGCGTTGTAAAAAGGACTCCCCTTCCTGGGTGCCATCAGGGAGAAATACAGTGACTTGCCCCCCACTTTTCCCTGTTACTCTATTTCTTACAATCCGATACTCTTGTCCCTGATCATCTACGAGAGTTAACGTGCCTCCATAGGGCCCTCCCGAAAAGGGTTCATACCGTTCATACTTTGACCCTTTTCCCTTGCCTGTGGGAAAGCCTAGCAAAATCGCCCGAATAAAAGCCATTATGGTGCTTTTTCCTGCTTCATTACGCCCTTCAAAAATAGTTAATCCATTGGCCAATTCACCAGGGTCAAAATCATGTAGGGAACCAAATCCATTAATTACAATCCTTTTAATTCTCATTTTCCATCCTCCCCGGACACAAGCAAATCCAATCCCAGGGTTTCTGCTTCCTCGATCCACTCAAGAATTTCTTCATCAGAAAGAGTACGAAAATAGACCCTCAGCAAGTAATGGTCTAAGAGAGGAGTTAATACGTCTTTGCGTACCCTATGGACTTTTTCCATGTTTCGGTATTCCTGAGATAACTGATAGAAATCTCCCGGTAATGTTTCTTCTTCTGCTAACTGTTCCAATTGGATTAAAGGCCTAGTGCCAACTGCAAAAGAATCAATCCAAACAAAATCATCCCGTTCTTCTTCCTGGCGGCGAAGCATCTCCTGAATATCTGCCAGATTCTTTTCGTCATGGAAAAAGGGGTGTAAAGATGTTCTGCCTGTTAAATGAAAACGGACCAAAGCACCTCTTCCACCCGCCTGAATTCTCACTTCTTCTTTTTTTGCCTCTAGGAGATCTAATGACTCTTGAATCTGTTCACAATCTGAGACATGTACTTCTTCCTGATACCAGCGGAGGCAATCCGTTGCACAGAAAGAGAGTTCCCTCACCTTCTTATCCTGTACCTTAACAAAATAACAACCTCGCTCACTGGTTTCTTTTACATTTCGCCCCTGAATATTGCCAGGATAAAGGATAACCGGTTCCTCATTATGTATAATATTCTTTTGGTGAATATGTCCTAAAGCCCAGTAATCAAATCCCTGGTGTATCAACTCAGCCCTGGCAACAGGAGCATAATTATCATGAGCAGAATTTCCGTCTACGTTAGTATGAAGAAGGCCAATGGCAAAAAAATCCCCCTCTTCCCGTTTAAAAGCTGGGAGATAACTTTCTTTCACCTGACTCCTGGGATAACTCACCCCGTAAATCCTTGCCAACTCTTTCCCATCCCTTTCATACCCATAAGAAGCAACTTGTCCCGGGGGGAAAACATGGGTATTAACGGGGAGGGATAAACTCAATTCCTTCCGATCAAGGGGATCATGGTTCCCATGAACTAAATAAACCTGGATTCCGTGGCGAGCCAGTTTCTCAAGTCCTTCTCTAAAATAAATCTGCGCCCGCAGACTACGGTCTGAGGCATCATATATATCCCCTGCCAGGAGGAGAAAATCAACATTTCGTTCTATACATAATTGAATTAAGTTTTCATAGGCAACAAAAGTAGAATGCAGTACCCTCTCTCGTAACTTCTGCGGGAGGGATCCCATTCCTGTAAAAGGGGTATCTAAATGCAAATCCGCTGCATGGATAAACGAAAAGGATTGACTCAATCCCTTACCCCACCTTTCCTTTTTTGCCTTCATTATAGCAAATTTCACCAAAAGGAGGGGTTTAGAAGCCATCAAATAATTGCAGAATGTAATTTTTCACATCCACCAGACGGGGGGGATTTTTTATTGCTTCATTTGTGCCAGTAATAATCAGGGGAATGGAAGAATCATATTTATGCAAGGATCCATGACTTCCTCCATTGTTATGTTTGGGATAGAAGCGGCTTTTAAATTCATACCGGGGACGTGCTGTGACTACAATCAGAGGAATACCCTGGGAATAGAGAGCACCATAAATCCTAGACAGCACATCTGGATAATCTCCATATTCAATAAACCATTGCTGAATATAGAGATCCAGGAAAGCGTAGTCGCCATTCAAGGTCCAGGATACCCCGTAAACATCTGTTAATTGGCCACCAGGATGATAAAAAAGTTCCCTGCCAGATCCCCCTTCTCTTACCCGAACCCCACTTTCTTCTTTCCAGGCAATAATATCGATACGGGAATCAGCAGCCAATTTATCGATAAGCTGTTTTTCTATTTCCGGTTTTAAAGGGTACACATAAGCGGAACGTTCATTATTGCAAACGACCACATCATGATGATTAGGCTGCTCTCCTAATTCAACCATGGAAAAGGAATGGAGAAGCACATCTAAATCAATATTAAATTCTCTCCTGCTTTTTCCAATGCGGGTTTGTCCATGGTCACTAATCACAATAAATACACATTCCTCAATGGCTTCATCCCAGGAAGAAAACGTGTTTAAAATCTCCTGAAGATGATGATCAACCTTTATTAATGCCGCTTCTGCATGGGCCGGATTTTTTCTATGTACTTCATGGTCATTATCAGGCAGATAACACAGGATGAAATCCGGTTGGTCACCAGATTGAATTAACAGCCTGGTCACATGAACAGCATACTCATCGTTAATGCCATACATTTTAGTGGCTCGTTGTAAATGGGCAGGAATTTGTTGGTTTAAATCCGTATCTAGCAACGCCCCTAAGGTTAGCACCTCAGGACCAGAGATATCCTCATAGGACTGAAACCGGGTAGCTACTTGAAGCAGGAAGGGCAGTTTTACCCTGTGTTTTTTATGGCCCCGGTGAATAATAGCATTAATAGAGGCTGAGGTCTTCCCCCGATCAGCAAGCTCTTCAAAAAGAGTGGTCACTTCCTTGCTTAAATGGACTTCATTTAAATTTGTAATAACATTTCTTGCACATTTTCCAATGCCTAGCTTCCATACAGTACTCAATCCATTAATATAATTAATGATTTCTTTTTTCTCCGGGTCATACCAAACAAGACCCGGGACTTTATGGCGGTCAGGATAAACCCCTGTCAACAACGAACTATCCACAGACGCGGTCATTGTAGGAAAAACCGTCACACAATCAGGCCAGAATTTCCCACGTTCAATCAGAAAATTCAGGGCGGGGACGGTTCGGTGTCTCCTGCAATCATCCAATATTTCAGGCATAAGAGAATCCACAAGAAATAAAATTACTTTTTTCATTGGTATCTAATCCTTCCTAGAAAAGATGATTTTTCAATCGAAGGGTTGCTTTTAAAGGCAAATGATCAGATGCATCAGGGACATGTGCCACAATTTCTACGGAAGAAATGTGGATGTGTTCATTGACAAAAATATAATCCAACTGTGATCTTGGTTTCTTTGAAGGATAGGTATAGATTGGTCCTACTAAGGCCATATGGCAAGCATCCTGTAAATGTTGGGTAATTTTGTGCCAGGCTTTTGTCCCTGGTTTCATATTCCAATCCCCCATAATAATCACAGGTTTGCTTTCATCCTTAATTTTGTCGGTAATAAAATCAATTTGTTTATGGCGAACAAAAGGATTCAGGCTTAAGTGGGTCACAAACACTTTTAGGGCATTTCCTTGAAATTGGGTATCTATTTCTAATAAAGACCTTCCTTCCAACCCCTTTGGATAAAAAAGGTGGTTTATCTGTGATTCAATGGGAAACTTACTTAAAAAACCATTTCCGTATTGCCTTACCTCCATGGAACCCTTTATAGTAAAGGTAAGAGCTGGTCCGTATGCATGATGCAAGTTTAACTCCTTAGCGATCCAGGCAATTTGGTCTTCGAAATTGCTTCTTTTCGAAAAGAAACGGTCCACCTCATTTAGACTGATATAATCTGCCCCACTGTGTTCAATGACGGAAACAATTCTCTTTAGGTCCACTTTTCCATCCATGCCCTTGCCATGATGGATGTTAAAAGTCATCACTTTTATTTCCATTGCTCACTCTCCACAGAAATGTAATCAATTTATTTTGTGTATTTTGCGCTGGAAGTATATTCATCATTCATTGTTAATAATTAGTATTAGATTAGCTACATACAAACAATTCATTTAGTTAACCTTTAAAAAATAGGGAAGGAGTGAATATGATGGGATGTAAAGGAAAAAAGGAAATACTTATCTTTTACAGCAATTTTGGGGATGGGCACCTTCAGGCAGCACGCGCCATTGAAGAAGTCATTCATTTACAACAGGCTCACTATAATACCATGGTCATTGATTTCATGGAATGCCTCCACCCTGTTATTTATCCAGTAAGCCGTCATATTTACATGCAGGGGGTAAAAAACTTTCCTTCGATTTATCGTTATATTTTTCATAAAACCCGCAAGAGTAACTTTTCCCGGATTCTAAAAACACTTCATATTTCAAGTATAAAGCGCATGATTAAATTATTAAAAGATATGGACCCTTCCGTTGTGGTTTGTACCTTCCCTCTGGCTGCAGCAACCATGTCCATGCTTAAATCCTATGGGCTCACAGATGTTCCCACGGTTACTGTCATTACGGACCATACCGACCACGGCATATGGACCTATTCTCATATTGATCAATATATTGTCGGTTCAGATCCTGTTCGTCAGTCCTTAAAAAAGTATGGGGTCCCGGATGGAAACATCGCTGTAACTGGCATCCCCATTCGCCCTGCCTTTAATCAACCCTATTCCCGGGATCATTTAAAAAGTAAATATAGCCTTGATCCAACATTGCCCACCATTCTCGTCGCAGGTGGCGGGTATGGACTTTTGGGTGAAGGGTTGTCAAGTTTGTTAACTTCAGATGCTTTGCCGCAAAAATTACAATTTATTTTTGTATGCGGGCATAATGAAAAACTGAAAAAGCAGCTAACAGAAACCCTGCAGCATTCAAAACATCACATTTTGATTACAGGTTATGTTGATTATATTCATGAATTAATGGGGGTTTCAGACCTCATGATTACCAAAGCTGGGGGATTGACCATCGCAGAAGCACTGGCCATGGAATTACCTATGCTTTTTTATAAGCCTTTACCTGGCCACGAACAGGATAACGCACAGATTTTCATTCAAGCCGGTGTGGCCATGCAAGCAGACGATTTAATGGATTTAAAGGCTATGATGGAAAAAATATTACACAATCCTCATTTGCTTCAAGGGATGAAGGAAAAAACAAAACAATTTCACAGAAAACAATCAGCCTTCGATGCATTAGACATCATTATGCAGGCATAAGTAAAGCCGCTTTTCTATGGAAAAGCGGCCTTTTCTTAAATGTTATTTCTTTTGCGGAATAATTAACACAGGAACCTTCGCTTCGTGGATGATTCCATTGGAAACGCTCCCTAATACAGTCCCTTTGACTAATCCCATTCCCCGGGAACCAATGACAATATAACGCACTTCTAACTCTTTCGCTACCTGGCTAATTTGTTGTACAGGATCTCCGATAAGCATCTTTAATTCGTAATCCACACCCTGGGTTTGTAAGTACTCAACTGCAGTTTTGGTAGCATTGTCAAATAGTTCTTTCTGATAGTCTTTAATGACATCCTCTTTTATATATAATTTTGTATGTATAGTTTTAAAAGAAAGCTGAACATTGACAACTGTGAGTTTACACTGCATTACCTCTGCTAATTTTACCGCTTCCTTTAATGCCTCTAGCGCATTTTCCGAGCCATCAACAGCAACTAAGATATGTTCTTCCATCTATAAACAACTCCTTTTATGATTGTTTCTACACTAAAACAAAAAGACCTTTTGCATGATAAACACAAGGCCCTTTCTTTATTATAAATATTGGCGATAAGAAGCGCTGTAAGCCAGGTTTTGTTCTTCAGTACTACAAACGGCAGCCAGCCTCGTACTTGAAGAGATAGTCATCTATCTACGGAAAAGTTATTTCCGTTTGTCCTCTGGTTTAGTTCCCTTTGGACAATGCCCCTACCAAATTTGGGTTGCTCGCTTGAGGGGTTTACCCGTTCCACCTCTGCCGTTTCCAACAGAGCTACGTCACTGTGGCACTTTCAGGTTATTCATACCATAGCCCCAGAGGGCCTTAGGTATTTTCACCGCCGTCAGCCGTTCCCGACTGCCCTACCTTGCGATAGGCACAAACACTCCGGACATCCCAGTCCGGGCGAGCCTGGACTTTCCTCTGCTCATGCAAGATGAACAGCGACTACCCACGCTTCTTATCTCTATTATATACAATTTTGTATGCTTGTTTTCGAAAGCAAAGATTATAATACAACAATCAGAAATAAAAGTAAAGGCGCCGGACCCTATTTCCAGCAATTCACTAATTAACGTTCATTACGAAAATTTATAATGCAAATACGGATTGGAGTGAAATACTTAATTCGGCAAAGATGATGGATTTCAGAATATCGTGTTCCCCGTATGTTGTGCGGGCGGTATAAATTCCATCTTTTAAATGATTATAAATGTGAACCATTTTATTGGCTGTATCCACAATCCAATACTCATCTATACCAAAACGCTGATATAAATCAAATTTTTCATTATAATCCTTTAATGCCGTTGATGGAGATAAAACCTCTACTATTAAAGTTGGGGCACCCTGACAGCCTTTAGAGACAATTTTATTTTTATTGCAAACAACTGCAAGATCCGGTTGAATGATTTGATTTGGCCTGTCATAATCCTCATTTTCGCTCAAATACACATCAAAGGGAGATGTAAAAACATAGCAGTCTCTATTTTGAAAAAAAGAACGCAATGCAAAATACAGCTCTCCTACAGCAAACTGATGATTGGAAGATGGAGCGGGTGTCATATTATATAATTTACCTTCAATTAACTCCCAGTTTCCTTCTAATTGTAACCAATCTTCATAGGTAGAACGACTTGATGGATCAGGAATACTCATAGACATTCACCTCGTTATTATTATACCATACAACAGTTTTTCTTTTCCCCACCCATTGGATAAATTGATTTATAATGGAAGTGAATGGTTCTGTCTGTGATTCCTATGATGTTCCTAGGAGTTCTCCTATTATATTTAACCATTCCCAATACCTATCATACTTATCTTATATACCTGGCTGTTCCCTTAGGAATTATCGAATTGTCAGCCACCTGTTTTGCAATCTATAAGCTGATCCAGATTTACAAAAACATTAAAAATAGCAAAGAAGAAAACCTCCATTTATCTGATGCTGTACGCCAGGGAATCACGAAAAGCATGGGAAATACCCTCGCCATCAGATTAATGGTTAATGAATTATTAATTGGATTATATACATTCTTCTCATGGAAAATGAAAAATCCCTTGCGAGAGTCTTATCCATCCTTTACGTATCATAAAAAAGAATACTTTAGTATTTTCATTATGATTCTCCACACAGCCATCCTGGAATCCGTCGGGGTTCACTTCCTTTTGCAAAATTGGAGTCCTATCGCTGCCTGGATTCACACCTTTTTAGGCATTTACGGTCTCTTCTTCTTAATTGGGGATTTTCGGGCAATGCAGCACCATCCTTTCATTTTAAAAGACAAGGAACTCCTTCTTCAGGTTGGATTGCGCAAAAAAATTGCCAGTGTGGGCCTATTTGAAGTACCTCAATATGAAATCACCCTGAAGGAACCTGTCCTTGCCACAGGATTATTTGGACGTGAACTATGGGTTTCTAAAGTGTATCTATCTGTAGACGAACCTCAAAAATTAGTTCCATACCTTCGTGGAATAAGGATATGAACAAGGGACACCCATAGTCAGTGTCCCTTGTTTTGATTTCAAACTATTCAAATTATTCAAATTATTCAAATTAATTAGTGGCAATTTTCTCTTTTTTCAACCGCGTTACGCTATGGCGACCATCCACACTTACAGGAACATCCCCATCAATGGTTACGCGGCGAACAATACGGTGTTGCTCCCCATAGTCATTGACAGCGTAGTGTTGTGTAGCCCGGTTATCCCAAATGGCAACATCCCCCACTTCCCAATGCCAGCGTACGGAATTTTCTAATTTCGTAATATGATCTTGTAAAAGAGCAATGAAGTGTTGGGAATCAGCCTGAGAGAAACCGATAATATTCTTAGCAAAGCCACCAAGCAACAAATGGCGCTCCCCAGTTTCCGGATGTACATGTACCACAGGGTGTTCTGTTTCATATACCACAGAAGTAAATTCTTCCTCATGGCGTTTCGCCGCTTCTTCATCAACATTATTATTAATGGATCTAAATTTTGCGGCATAGTCATATTCATTGGTATGCACTGCCCAAAGTTTATCTACTAAGTCTCGCAATTCCTGTGGAAGGCCTTCATAGGCTGCTGCAGTATTGGCCCACACGGTATCCCCACCGGCCTGTGGAACTTCAACACTGCGGAGAATGGAAAACTTGGGATAAGCATCCACAAAAGTTACATCTGTATGCCATGTATTGGCACGGCCTCCTTCATCTGAATTCAACTCTAAGATATAATTTGATTTTTCCAATGGTGACACTGTGGGATGAGCAATAGGTTCTCCAAACAATTTTGCGAATTCCTCTTGATCCTGGTTATTCAAATGATGCTGATTACGGAAAAAAACTACTTTATGTTCTAGGATCGCATCACGAATGACTTTAAAAATTTCCGGTTTCAAATCCTTTGATAAGCTTACACCTTCAATAATGGCGCCAATACGACCTGCAACTGGAATCACTCTTAATTTCTCACTCATTTTCAAATCCCCCTTAAATTTAAAGTTTATATAACAACAACAATCCACTAAGGAAATTGCCGGTATAATCCAAACATCTACCCTTGATAGCTATCCCGCCACCTTAATAAACGCTCTTCAAGGAGCCGTACTACAGAATCCACAAGCTTGCCTACAACAGCGAAAATGATAATGCCCACAAATACGGCAGATGTCCGGGAAAACTGTCTTGCATCCTGAATCATATATCCGATTCCTTCACTAGAACCCATCAATTCCGCAACGACCAACCCAAGCCAGGCAACTCCTAGGGACAGGCGAAGCCCAAGAAGAATGTTCGGCAATGCAGATGGGATAATTAATTTCGTAATTTGATGGAATCTATTAAATTCAAGCACTTTCGCTACATCAAACAACTTGCCATCTACGCTGCGAACCCCTAAAAAGGTGTTTACATAAAGAGGGAAAAATGCACCTAAAGCAATTAACAATACTTTGGAAACCTCGCCAAACCCAAACCAAAGAATAAATAAAGGAGTAATGGCTAAATGAGGAACCGTACGCAACATTTGTAATGAAGGATCCATAATATGTTCAGCCCGTTTCTTTAGGCCTACTATAAGACCGATTAAGAGCCCTAAAGAACCTCCCAATAAAAATCCCAAAGCGGCTCGTTGAACACTAATGTTCAAATGGGTCAACAGTTCCCCTGTTAGAAACATGTCATAAAATTCCTTTGCAATACTAACTGGGGACGGAAATAATATGGGCGATATGATCTTTAAACCACTAAGGGTTTGCCAGATTAGAAGGATGACCAATGGCAATACAATGCCAATCAACGTATTCCTCCATTTTGATTCTTTTTTGATGATGGGGCTTTTTAGCTTATGGGTTGGGAGTGTCGCTGGGAATGGCCTCGACTTTTCCATGATACTCATACATTTGAACCCCCTTTATTTTTTCAACTTTTCAATGAATGTATTGTCAACATTTTTAGTTACATCAATTTTCTTTTTAATAAAGCCTGTATTTAATAGAATGTCTGCGGATTTTTGATGAATAGCGAGAACTTCTTTTGAAATTGGTATATTTAATGGTTCCGAATTTCTGATCACCAACTCAATGACTGATTTATCCGCTTTTTTAAGGTTAGCAACAAAAGTGGCTACTTCGTCAAAATGGTTTTTTTGATAATCAATGGCTTTTTGATACACTTTCAAATACACTTCAACTGCTTCAGGATGTTCTTTCAGAAAATCTGTACGAGCAATGGTAAAGGCAGGAGCCTTTATATTCAGGCTTTTTCCACTGGCTAACACACGGGCGCCATGATTCTTTTCAAGAAGAGAGGTATAAGGATCGCCACCTACCCAGGCATCAACTGCACCAGATTGAAATGCGGCTACTGCCTCTTCTGATTGCAATTGGATAATCCGAAAATCGGATTCTTTTAAACCCTCTTTTTGTATGGCTTTAATAAAGAAAACATGCATGGTAGTTCCTTTCGCAAGGGCGATTTTCTTTCCTTTCAAATCTGCAAGTTTTTGAGCTTTGCTACTGCCTTGAACCACAAGAATATTAGACCCTTTCAATCCATCTGATAGCTGGGATATTAAGGTAACTGGAAGTCCATTGGATACAGAAGAAATCGCCGGGCCATCACCCAGTAATGAAAGATCCACACGGCCTGCGGACAATGATTCTAGCAAGGGCGGTCCACTTGGGAATTCAGACCATACCACTTCTGCGCCAATTTTCTTGAATTCTTCTTCAAACCACTTTTTATCTTTTGCAAAAAATAACAGTGCGTTTAATCCATTAATTGCGATATGTACCTTGAACGTACTGGCCGTTTCATTTCCTATAGTATCTTTGCTGCCCTTCGCTCCGCATCCAATTAGGCCAATCAAAACAGTAATCATTAACAAAGTTACCCATAATTTTTTCAGTTTCATCTTGGCTCCCCAATCTATGATTTTGTTATATCTCCCAGGAATTCGAGGTTTCTTCCGCATACTCTAGGACTTTCAAAACTTCTTTTCGCATTTCCATGAAGGCCACCCCTGCCCGGTTCCGGGGATGATGCAACTCTACTGGAATAATTCCCTTAATTTTTCCTGGACGAGCATCCATAACTACAATTCGATTGGCTAGAAAAATAGCCTCATCTATATCATGTGTTACAAGTAACATGGTGGTTTGATTCTCTTTCCAAATATCCAAGAGTGACTCTTGCAAATGGCTACGGGTAAATGCATCTAATGCGCCAAAAGGTTCATCCAATAGAAGAATCTTAGGATTACGAATTAATGCTCTGGCTATGGCTACCCGTTGAGACATGCCCCCGGAAAGTTGCTTTGGATATGACTTTTCAAACCCTTTCAACTTTACCAATTCAATCACTCGATCCACTTTGGCACGCACTTCAGGGTCCTTTAAATCTAGGTCTGCAGCAATGTTCTTTTCAACAGTTAACCAGGGAAACAAACGGTGCTCTTGAAAAATAAAGCCTTTATCTCTGCCAGGAGATTCAACCTGACTTCCTCCCACAAGTACGATGCCATCATAATCAAGATCCAGTCCTGCTACAATTTTAAGCAATGTACTTTTGCCGCATCCGCTGGGGCCAATAATAGTAATGATTTCATTGTCCTTCACCTGAAGGTTAATCCCTGATAAAGCTTGAGTCCTATTTTCATCTGTAAAAAAAGTTTTGTTTAATTGATGAATAGTTAAAACAAATTCACCCATAGCCACTCTCCTTTCTATTTATTTTAATAAAAAAAAGGCACCTTTAACGCAAGAATCCTCTGCGGTAAGGGCGCCTCCAGTTATCTGGTCAGCTCAATATATATAATTCACATATGATTAGTTGGTTTTATTGATTGAGATGATTATATCTTTATTTTAAAATATAGTCAATAAGAAATTTCTTCGAACCCTATACAATAGTGCTTCGTCTATATAGTGTGACCGGTCAGGAGGTAGGGAGATGTCGGAAGTAAAGTTAGTAAAAGCTGCGCAGCGTGGAAATAAAAAAGCCTTTGATCAACTGTTAGAACGGTATGAGAACCAATTATTCCGTACCGCATACGGAATTTTGGGGAATCGGGATGATGCCCTGGATGCGGTTCAGGATACATTCTGGCAGTGTTTCAAGTCAATTTCCAGACTAACAAATCCGGAGGTTTTCAAAAGCTGGATTACCAAAATATTAGTCAATAAGTGTATGGATCTTATACGAAAAAATAAGCGCATGGTGGTTTGGGAGGATCTTTCCCAGTTCCCCCAAACACAGGTGGAAAAAGATAAGGAATTAAGCATGGATATGACTGCTGCCATTGGCAGATTAGATGAAAAGTACCGCTTAATTTTAAGCTTGAGATACTTTCAAGACTTATCCATCAATGATATTGCCCAAATCTTGGACTGCCCCGAGGGAACAGTAAAATCCAGGCTAAATTATGCTCTTATTAAATTACGGAAAGAGCTGGGGTATAACGTGGAGGTGGCGAAATGAAATGCAATGACATACAAAACCTGTTAGAGTCATTTATCACGGGTGACATCTCCCCAACAGATAAAGAAACAGTAAAAACACATATGGAATCTTGCCCCGAATGCAAGGAAGAATACCAGCAACTCAAGGACTTAATCGAAGGACTAGGAAGTGTAAAAGAAAGCCTGACATTAACCTCAGAAGAAAGAAAGGAAATGAGGAATATGTTTTCCATGGGTAAGAAATCGGGGAATTGGATGCGCATTCTCCAATACGGTTCATGGGCAGCCATGATTGCCCTTGCTGTTTTTGTTGGTTCGATCTTCATGTCACCAGCATTGGCTGCGAAAATTACACCTAATTTCCCTCTAGTAAAAGAAATATTGCAATTGAAGCAAGAAAACGCTGATTTAAAAGATAAGCTGGAAGTCTATATCCAAACAGACAACGGTGAGGACCAGGAGAAAATCCAGGAAATGAGCGACCAGGAGAAGTTTGAGGTGCAGAATACAGTGTTAAGCTTTGTAAAAGCTCAGTATAACGGGGATAAAAACAAAATGCTTGAACTGGCCAGTGATGAATTTGCAAAGATAATGAAAAATGATCCTGGATTTGTGCCTGTTTATGATCAAAGTGTGAAATTAGGTGTAATTATGATCACCAATACAGTAAAAATGGAAGGGAAGTACTACTCTTTTGTAAGATTAGAAGATTCCCGAAGAGATACACAGTATCAGGAAAACTTCTATTTAGAAAAAATGAATGGTAAATATAAAATTACCATGGTTGAAAATGATGTTTAAATAAAAATAAGGCCGGGGAAAATCCCCGGCCTTATGTATCAAGTAACATCTATTCAGGTTTACTTTACTAATCTAAGTGCAGCACGTTCATTGTTGAGAAAAGGATTTTTATCATTTGATTTAGGACCCTTAGGAAGGATCTTCCAGACTAATGATAAGGGAAGGGTAATAAGATATAACGAAACCAATAGCACAAACGAGAGAATAAATTCTAATCTTTTCAAAATTGTTCCCTCCTAAAAAATATTCTTAAACAAATAATAACACGGGAAAATACAGTTAACTTTGAATTTTGAAAAACTCCTTTTTTTTGCCTTAAGTTGATTTCCATACAATATAACGTAAGTAAGTTGGATTAGGTAATACGACTAAATATTTTTTAGAAGGAAAAAATTTAGTTTTGGGATATTATTTAGTTTTTAAGATTTTGTACGCTTCCCCCCCTTTTTAAATAATTATATCACAAAATTCAGAAAATTCAAATTTATAGATTATGAACCTTACCCTATAGGTTGAATAGTGATATTACGAAAAAATGTATTAGGAAAAGTGGTGAACTGTTATGGCTGGTTGTAGTGAATATTATTTAGCTGTTGAGTTTTATTTAATCAATGATTTCCATTTGTCACCTGAGAAAGCACAAGAACTAATCCAAAATTCTACATTCCCCCAAAGGCTTCTAGGTGACCCAGATTCAACTGTTACCTTAGATCCAAGAATTTGGGCGGAAAGGATTTTACAGGAGAATAATTGTAAACCATAAGTGTCGTACTCGCTATTGAAAAACACAAAAAAAGGCCTGGCTAATTACCAAACCCGGTTAAGGTTAATTGTTTTCTAATTTAAATAATCTTTCGTCATGTGTACTTACCATATGTCTTAGGTATGCAACTGATCCTTCAATACTGTCAAGCTTTCTCATCATTTCATCCTGACTCTGATAAAACTTAGCAAACATTTCAATCATATATGTTTGACGTTCTTCCATTGCACCATACCTTTGAAGAAATCGTTCATCCATGGTTTTTATTTCTGTTCTTAAATCTGAGTCCAAGGTCTTCATTTCTGTTCTCAAATTTGATTCCATAGTCTTCATATTAGTATCAATTTGATTAAGCTTTTCAAGAACCTTTTCCATGATGATCACCCCCTTTTCAGATAATTATATTATATAATTCGATGATTTCAAATCAAAAATTGTAAATAAATGGTTAATAAGGCAGACTATAAACTTAAAATACAAAAAGGATTTCTATGTAATGTAGAAATCCTAGTATTATCAAATTTAAAAACCAGTTAATAAAGAAATTCCAGCCTTTTTCTTTTCTCATGCTAATTGGAAAGCTTTCATTGTTGTGGCAACGATTGCAATAAGTATAATTGAAAATCCTATCATCCATAAAAAAACGGCCCAACCACGGAAGGTAAAAAAAACTGGCAATTGAAATGTAAGGACATTAAAAAACACATGAAGGAATGCTTCCCCCTGTTGTTCTTTAATGGGTTTGCAGAAGCAATTATTTCTTTACTTTATTATAGATTAAATTTCTATTCATAAAAATGAAAGAAAAACGAAAAAAACTTCTACTTTTACGTAGAAGCCTTGATTTTACTGGATTATGGTGCGGATGAGAGGACTTGAACCTCCACGGGGTTGCCCCCACTAGAACCTGAATCTAGCGCGTCTGCCGATTCCGCCACACCC
>CALNBV010000142.1 GCA_937874515.1 uncultured Paenibacillaceae bacterium
CTTTCCCTACACGACGCTCTTCCGATCTCAATAGATGGAACCACTCCTGTTTCTCGCAGATAGGAGATGAAGGGGATGGCTCCTGGTAATTCTGGTGCCAGGGTCACAAGGCGAATTCCATTTCCCGATAGGGTTTGCCAGTATTGAAAAAGAGGGAGATTCGGAAGGAGTAAATGCTCCTTGGATTGAGCCCCTGTCTGCAATGGAGAAAGAAAAGGGCCCTCTAAATGAATCCCCAGTAAAGATGCCCCTTGTTCATCTGGTTGTAAGCTATATTCCCGGGCATTTTTTATTGCCTTTTCAATGGTGGAGACACTTTCCGTCATGGTGGTTCCTAAAAACCCTGTAACCCCTTCTTCAGGTAACTTCCGGGCAATGGTTTCTATGGCTTCCCTGGTGCCGTCCATGACATCAGCGCCACCCGCGCCATGAATATGTAAATCAATGCGCCCAGGAACGAGGGAATAGGTAGAAGGGAAAGAAAACACCTGGGCTTGTGCATCATGAAGATTCTGGGCGATGGTGTGAATCCTTTCCTCTTCTACAAGTATATCATGGCCCTCGATCATCCCTTGCTCCCCGTAAATTCTCAATCCCTTGAGGATGATTTTATTTTTCATGGAAAACTCGATTCGCGATTTCGTCCCCAATCATGAGGGATGCGGTTGCTGCAGGAGATGGGGCATTGCAAACATGCAAGGAACGTTTCCCTGTAAAAATCGCAAAATCATCCACCATTTTTCCATCTTTTAAAATGGCCTGAGCCCGCACACCTGCCTCTGCAGGCACGATATCTTGCATGGTTAATTCGGGAATCAATCGTTGCAGACTTTTCAAAAAGGCTTTTTTACTCATGGAGCGAACCATTTCTTTCACTCCTTCTTTTATATTCTTACTGGCCAGGCGCCAGAAACCCTTGTAAACTAGCACTTCCCCAAGATCCTTTACATTCATATCCTTTTTCAGATACCCTTCCCGTTTTAAACTGAGAACCGCATTGGGGCCGGCATGGACTTCCCCATTGGCCATACGGGTAAAATGTACCCCTAAAAAGGGGAAATCCGGATTAGGAACAGGATAAATCAAATGTTTCACCAGGCTTTTTTTCTCTGGAGCTAATTCATAATATTCGCCACGGAATGGAACAATTTTCATATGAGTTTCCACACCGCATAATTGGGCAATCCTGTCACTATGAAGTCCGGCACAATTAATCAAATAACCTGCCTTTATCTCTCCCTGATTAGTTTGCATCTTCACTATGTCCTCTTGTTCTTTAATGCCCGTTACAGTGGTATGTAAGCGGATTTCTCCCCCGTGTTCTTCAATAATGCGGGCATAGGCGTTCGCCACTTCTTTATAATCTACAATGCCACAGGAAGGAACATGAATACCTGCTAACCCTTTCACATGGGGTTCGATTTCTTTTACTTCATCCCCTGTTAACATGCGTATGGATAGTTGATTTTCTTTTCCTCTTTTATAGAGGTTTTCTAAATAGGGAAGTTCAGAAGGTTCCGTAGCAACAATGACTTTGCCACACCGTTCATAGTGAATCCCCTGTTCTTCGCAAAATTGCACCATTCGCTCATTGCCTTCCCTGGCGAAGCGAGCTTTTAAACTGCCCGGTTTATAATAAATGCCTGAATGGATCACACCGCTGTTATGTCCCGTTTGATGGGCTGCTAATTTAGTTTCTTTCTCAATGATGACGATTCGGGCATCAAGCTGGCGGCGCACGAGGGCAACCCCTGTCGCCAGACCAACAATTCCGCCACCGATGATTGCAAAATCAAACATAGTTACACATCCTCTTTTTTCGTTAAACTATGGTAAAATAGTGAAAATACTTTAATTTCTATGGGAAAGGATGAAAACAACGAAATGGCACACGATCCAAATTGTATTTTCTGCAAAATCATCCAGGGTGATATCCCCTCAGCAAAAGTATATGAGGATGAACATATACTGGCTTTTATTGATATTAGCCAGGTTACAGAAGGCCATACCCTCATCATTCCAAAAGAGCATAAGCAAGACATTTTCGCTCTTACACCAGAAATTGCACAGAACCTGTTTAAAGCCATCCCTATGCTAGCCAATGGGATTAAAGCTGCCTTCAATCCTTTAGGATTAAATATTGTGAACAATAATGGGGAAGCCGCTGGACAAACCGTATTCCACTACCATGTCCACCTGATTCCCCGCTATGGAAAACAGGACGGATTTAGTGCCAAATGGGCTAATAATATGGACAAGTATACAGCTGAGAATTACCAAGCAATCGCTGGGAAAATCAAAGAACAGCTATAGAAAAAAGGTAGGGAAATCCCCTACCTTTTTTTATCCTTTATAAGAAATCAAATCTTTTAACATTTGATCGTTTTTCATAAGGTCATCGTAGGATTCCCGTTTAATTACGAGTTTGGATGCTCCATCCCGTACAAACACAACAGCAGGGCGTGGAATCCGATTATAATTGCTTGCCATAGCGTACCCATAAGCCCCAGTACAAGAAACAGCCAGGAGATCTCCTGATTCCGCTTTTGGAATGGGAACATCCCATACCAGCATATCTCCACTTTCACAACATTTTCCCGCAATAGACACTTCTTGTTCCTTGGCTGCATTGGCACGGTTGGCCAACATAACCTCATATTTTGACCCATAAAGTGCAGGACGAATATTGTCAGTCATGCCACCATCCACTGCTACATAGGTACGAATGCCAGGAATCTCTTTAATAGAACCAATACGATACAGGGTGGTTCCTGCTTCCCCTACAATACTTCTACCTGGCTCAATCCAAATCTCAGGAAGGGGATAGTCCATCCCTTTAAATTGGCGTCCGACTTCTGCAGTAATTTCAGAAATATATTGTTCAGCAGGAAGGGGATCATCTTCAGCTGTGTAACGAATGCCAAATCCGCCACCCAGATTCAATACCTTCACCGCATGATCTGTTTCTTTACGAACATTGATTAAAAACTCTCCTAATACTTGAACAGCACCAACAAACCCCGTTGTCTCAAAAATTTGGGATCCAATGTGGGAATGAATGCCTAACAAACGATAATTGGATTTGCTTAACGCTAATTTAATGGCCTGTAAAGCCATGCCGTTGGATACAGTGAATCCAAACTTGGAATCATCTTGCCCTGTGGAAATGTAATCATGGGTGTGGGCTTCAATGCCAGGTGTTAAACGCAGAAGAATGGATACTTCCCGTTCTTTTTTTACCGCTAGTTCATGCAATACTTCTAATTCATAAAAGTTGTCTACAACAAAGCAGCCAATATTGGCATCCATAGCCATTTCCATTTCTTCCAGGGTTTTATTATTGCCGTGGAAATGAATCCGTTGTGGAGGAAAACCTGCTTTCAGAGCTGTATACAACTCCCCTCCTGATACCACATCAAGGGAAAGATTCTCTTCTTCACATAATTGGCACATGGCCATTGACATAAAGGCTTTACTCGCATAAGCAACCTGAAAGGAAAATTCAGTTTTTTCAAATGCTTGTATATAAGAACGACTTTTTTCCCGGATGAATTCCTCATCATAGACAAAGAGCGGGGTGCCATATTGTTTCGCTAATTCAACAGTATCACAACCGCCAATTTCTAAGTGTCCCTGATCATTTATTCTACTTGTACCGTGCAAATACATAAGGCCCCTCCTCTAAAATATGCCCAGGCTTATATAAAACCACAAATAGCAACTGGAAATCACACCACCAGTTGCTTCTCTAATCTCTATAACATTACCATATTAAAAATCCCCTTACAACCCTTTTTCGACAGAATGAGCATACCCAAACCCGCGGATTTTTTTCATGGTTAAGGAATATAAACCAGCCAATGAAAAAGGGATCCCAATGTTTTTCCCAGGGCAATAGCCAGGATAAAAAAATAGATATAATCAAACATTTTCAGCCTCCGGGTCAATATAGGAATGAAATTGAGC
>CALNBV010000143.1 GCA_937874515.1 uncultured Paenibacillaceae bacterium
CGTATTTCGGATGTGAAGAAATAAAAAGGACCGGGCTATGCCCGGTTTTTCTTTACTTAACACAAATTTATACTATCTAGTCTTAATAATGGGTTAGACAACCAATCACTTATGTATTGTTTGTTCAATAAAATAATACAAGGAGGTGATTGCTTTTGTCACAAACCATTGTGATTGATGCTGGTCATGGAGGGTCAGACTCGGGAGCCCTTGGGAATGGGTTGAGAGAGAAAGACTTAACCTTAACCATTGCCTTAGGGGTGGCGAATTTTTTACGTCAAACTGGAGCGGATATCAGGCTGATTCGTTCTACTGATACTACGTTAAGCCTTACCCAGCGCACTGCATTTGCCAATAGTATTGGAGCTGATTATTACTTAAGTATTCATATAAATGCTGGCGGAGGAACGGGATTTGAAAGTTATCTTTGGAGTGGGCCTGTAGATTCTACAACAACTCGGGTCAGGGATGCCATTCATCAAAAAACTGCAGCTTATTTTGCTTCTTTTGGCCTTAGGGACCGTGGCAAGAAAACTGCTGATTTCCACGTTCTTAGAGAGTCGAAAATGCCTGCTTGTTTATTAGAATGTGGGTTTATTGACAATGCTACGGATGCTACCCGATTGAAAAATTCCAGCTTTTTAGAAGGATTAGCAAAAGCTATTGGCCAGGGGGTTGCAACTGGGTTAGGGTTAACGGTTGCACCAGGAGAGCCTGCCCAAATTAGCAAGTATTTTGTGGATGTGGTTAAAGGAATGGAACATGCTGTACCCCATATTGATTCCCTTTTTGAAAAGGGGATTATTTTAGGGGATGGGAAAGGGCACTTTTTGCCTAAAAACACCGTAGACCGATTAACACTGGCTGTTGTTGTTGACCGAGCCATTGAATATATTTTAAGTCAAATTAATAAATAATTAGTTATGAATGTAGAAAGGGACTTTCCTAATTAAGGAAGGTTCTTTTTTTGACCATAAATGGGCATGGTTCATAGGATATAACATGAGGGGGACGTTAAGATGCCGATTATTGTGTTAGATCCTGCACATGGGGGAGAGGATATAGGTGCTATTAGTAAAAAGGGGTTATTGGAAAAGGATGTAACTCTGGCAATTGCTTTGAAAACGGCGGAATATTTACGGCAAGTTGGAGTAGATGTGCGATTAACAAGAACCATTGACCAATCCATGAATCTTTCCCAACGAACCCAGTATGCCAACAACATTGGTGCAGATTTATTTATTTGCATCCACATCAATGAAGGTGGGGGTACAGGATTTGAAAGTTATATTTATACCACAGTATCGGATACAGCTACGATTTTTGCTAATAACACCATGCACCGCAAATTAGCCGGCTATTTTAATAATTTTGGCCTTGCAGACAGGGGAGAAAAACGGGGGGATTTTTTCGTATTGCGGGATACATTGATGCCTGCCTCTATTCTTGAATGTGGTTTTATGGACCATCCCGTTGATGCAGAATTATTAAGCCATCAAGGGTTTATTTATGGCCTTGCATTATCTCTTTCCCAATCTATTGCTAATGTTTTTGGTTATCCAGAACCCTCCAGGACTGCAAAACAAATTAGCAATTATTATATGGATGTGGTGGAAGGGATGGAGCATGCTCAACACTATATTGATTTCCTTTTTGAAAAAGGGATTATGCTGGGGGATGGAAAAGGCCATTTTATGCCTTTGGATTCCATGAATCGGATGACTTTTGCTATTATCCTTGGCAGGGCCATTGAATATTTAAAGAATGAAGAGTAGTTTTTTGTTCCTGGGGGAAATTTTTGCTATAATCGTTAAATAGATATTGGTAAGGATGCGATAGAAATGAAAAAGGAACCCTCAGAAACCCGGGTTGTCGTTGGCATGTCAGGAGGGGTTGATTCCTCTGTAGCTGCATTGCTGTTAAAACAACAGGGGTACGATGTCATTGGCGTTTTCATGAAAAACTGGGATGACACCGATGAATTTGGCCATTGTACGGCAGAAGAAGATTATGAAGATGTAAGAAGAGTATGTGGGCAAATCGGAATCCCATATTATACAGTGAATTTTGAGAAAGAATATTGGGATCGAGTTTTCTCATACTTTTTAGAAGAATATAAACGGGGCCGTACCCCCAATCCAGATGTCATGTGCAATAAAGAAATTAAATTCAAAGCATTTTTAGACACGGCATTGGATTTAGGTGCCGATTATTTAGCGACGGGACACTATGCCCGTGTGGATTATTATGATGGGGAATTCCATTTGTTGCGGGGAATTGATCCGAAGAAAGACCAGTCTTATTTTCTCAATCAATTAGGGCAAATCCCTTTGTCAAAGGCCATGTTTCCTTTAGGCGACCTTCCTAAAACCCAGGTGCGGGAAATTGCTGCCGAGGCAGGGTTGGCCACTGCAAAGAAAAAGGACAGTACAGGAATTTGCTTTATTGGAGAGAAAAATTTCAAAGAATTTTTACAATCTTATTTGCCTGCGAATCCGGGAGAAATGCAAACCCTGGAAGGGGAAGTTAAAGGTAACCATGATGGGTTAATGTATTATACATTAGGACAGCGCCATGGCCTGGGAATTGGGGGATCCGGAACGGGAGAACCCTGGTTTGTCATTGGCAAAGACTTAGAGAAAAATATTCTGTATGTGGCCCAGGGGACAGACCATACCATGTTATATACGGACCGCTTATTTGCTTCTCAATTTAACTGGGTTAGTGAAAAACCCATTCCTGATACTTTCCAATGTACGGCGAAATTCCGTTATCGCCAACCAGATCAGGGGGTTACCGTTAATAAACAAGAAAATGGCTTGTTTGAGGTTGTCTTTGATGAACCTCAGCGTGCTATTACACCTGGACAAGCTGTGGTATTATATCGGGATGATGAATGCCTTGGTGGGGGCACCATTGAAAAAGCAATAAAAGATTAGAAAAGAAACCTCCTTTTTCAGTATAAAGGTGAAGTTTTTTCTTCATCCTAAAGAAAAAGGGGGTATTTTATTATGGCCGAAGCAAAGAAACCAAATAATCAGCAGGTAAATCCTGAGAATCAACTTCAAGAAGATCTTGCTGAACAGGAAAGCCGCATGATGGATGAAGGTGGCGGAGTGGTAACATCTGGGGTTAACCCAACTGAGCTTGCCTTCCGTCAGGGTGAAGTCCCAATAGAGGGAACAACGGAATAGCTTTATTTAAAAATCCGGGCATACCCGGATTTTTATTTTAATAAATAATATAGTATTATGCTGTTAGACAATGTATATTGTTTTTAGGTATAATAACATTATATTCGTGTTGTTAACTGTAAGGCTTGCTTCCTGGAAAGGATGATCTATCCATGAATTTAACTGTGATTAGCACGATTTTTGCTCTTTTTATGGCCATGATGGTTTTCATGATTCGCATGAAAGCAGCGAAAAAACCGG
>CALNBV010000144.1 GCA_937874515.1 uncultured Paenibacillaceae bacterium
ATCAAACTCTCCAATAAAGGTAAAAGTTTTGCCTGAACTTCAAGCTTTGCTAGCTTGTAAAAATTTAATAAATTAAAAAATTGATTAGGATCGCATTCTAGCTTATTTCACTGTTCAGTTTTCAAGGAACTTCGTCGCTACCTCTCGGAAGCAACTATATTAGTTTATCACTTTCAATCTAACTTGTCAACAACTTATTTTGAAGTTTGTTTTGCTAGATTTTGGTGTTATCAGCCGTTTCAGCGGCGATAAAGAAAACTTGGTTGATGTCAAGCCTTTAGACGAAGACAGCAACCTTAGTTGCACTTATACTGTCTTAACAGTGCAAAAACTAATATATCATAGATTGTTTTTTAAAGTCAACAACTTTTTGTAAAAAAGTATATTGAAAAATCTCTTGAATAACCGCAATTCGATCTATGGATGATAAAATAACTGCTTATTCCGACTAAAAATCCCCCTGCATAAAAGCAAGGGGATTAACAATTTAAGTTAATAGGATTGCTGTTTCTTTTTCAGCTGGTCAAATAACTTCTCGACTGTCCCGATTCCCACTTTATCATACTTGGCTAAAATAAGGAGTTCCTTTGGCAACTGTGCCACCCTGTCCATTTGGTCCTCATTTAGTTGTCGAAGTAGATTTGGAATCCCGTTAAATTCGGCGGTTGTAAGTGGTATTTTTGATAATTCTTCTGTCACCACAAGATGGTCCGCTTTAAAAAAGTAGAACAATTCTCCTGGACGGTCAATAGTGAGTTGTCTACGGATTTTCTCTTCTTCTATGAAAATCTTTAATTCGTCAAAGAAATTTTCATCATGCTTTTCATTATAGCGTTTCACATGGTTGTGTAACCCTTCAAGATTGTTTGGCAATTCACTCATAATGCGAGCTTGTTGCTCTGCCCCAAGCCGGATGAGAAATGTTTCAGAAGAAGGGAAACGTTGAGGCAATAAGAATGCATCTCGCAAAAAGTATGGAATTTCCAGCTTTTTGTCTTTATAAGTAATGGTACGAATAGTAGTAAAACCTGGTGGTTCCACTTCTGCCCCTATTTTTTCTTGTGTTGCAGCTGTTTCCAACTTAACTTCAGATTCTTCTTTTGACCCTTCCATGGATGCAATAAGGAGTTTTTCTAAGGTTTTTAGCCGTTCTTCAATTTCCGTAATTTCATAGGATTGTTTCATTTGAGGTGATGGGTCCTGATAATCAGGTATTGAAAAATCCACAGGTTGGTACACTTCAACATACCATTTCACGATGCGATAAACATCTTCCCAGCATAATAATGTTTCTGAATAACGAAACATGCGGGTATCGTGGGCCGCTTGATTCCCGATTTGGCGAATGCGATGTAATGCATCTCGAATCTCAGAAATCAAATACCCATTTTGATTTAGCAAGTCAATGCGATCTTTCAAATTGGTCCAGGATTCATCAGGCAGTTTTTCTGCTTGAATCACCTTTTGCAGAATGTTTTCAACAAACACCCTGGCATGTGTCAGCATGGTTCGTGGGCTTGTGAAAATACTATTTTCAAGTTCTCTTGCAACAAAGGCCAACTCTTTAGATATTGCTTCGAGAAAATGATAAAAATAAGATGGTTTCTCCATTTATTAGTCCCCCGGAATGGAATTACGAATATTATAAAACTATTTTATCATATAGGGGTTCAATTAACTTTTTATCCATGCAGAAACTCGTTCAAGCTCCCCATCTTTTAAAGGGCCTTCCGTATCTGTCACGATAAACCCTGCAGGAGGAACAACAAGATTTCCCCCTTTTCGCTTAAGTAACTTTGCCATAGGTTCCGCTGCAAAACCAAAAATCTTAACAAATAGATTTAACAATCGGGAATTCACATCTTTAATAGAAATCCTGGTATCAAATGCTGCTACCTTTATTCCATTTAGTCCATTTGCAGGAATCCCATTTATAAAATCAACAATTGCCTTTGTGGGCTTGAATTTTTGTGTGGGTGAACCAACGATGAGGAATTCCACACCCTTTAATTGATTCGGATTGACCCCATTTACATGGCAAATCTCAATATGGTCTTGAGGATTAAGGGAACCTCCAATCGCTTCAGCAATTTGTTTCGTGTTGCCAAACTTGGAATCATAAAGGATTAATGTGTTCATATTTACCTTACCCGAACAGCTGTACCCGTGGCAATGACAATAATCATCCCTTCACGGATGGTTTCAAAATCCAGGTCAACACCAATAATGGCATTGGCACCTAATTTTTGCCCTTTTTCACTCATTTCTTTAATTGCCAAT
>CALNBV010000145.1 GCA_937874515.1 uncultured Paenibacillaceae bacterium
TACAAACAAGACAAATGTAAATGAGGGAGGCAGAATATGTCTAATATTAAAACCCATATTCAACGTCCTGATCCAGAATTAATTATACTGGCTTCAAACTTTTCTTCTGCCACCTTACATGAAGCAGCGGGCAAAAAGGGGGCTTTGCCCTCAGAAATCAAGCCTCTATCCCATGATATAAAACTATGTGGACCTGCAATCACAGTTAGTTCATCCCCTGCAGATAATCTTACAATCCATGAAGCCATTCTTGTGGCACAGCCCGGGGATGTGTTAGTGGTGGAAGTTTCAGGGGTGTATGAAGCAGGGTATTGGGGAGACATCATGACCCATGCAGCAAGGGAACGCCAAATTAATGGATTAATTATCGATGGTTGCGTTCGGGATGGCAATGAGATTAAAGAAATGGACTTTCCTGTTTTTTCTAGGGGGTTGTGCATTAGAGGTACATCAAAAAATGGAGGGGGATTCATCAACCATCCTCTAAAAATGGGAGAGGTACGTATTATGCCAGGGGATCTGGTCCTTGGAGATGGGGATGGTATCGTTGTCATACCACAAATGGAGATTCCTAGCGTTTTGGAACAGGCGCAAAAGCGGGAAGAACATGAGAAATGGATACGCGAAGAGTTAAAAAAAGGGAAAACAACAGTGGAATTATATGGATGGAATACACAACTGATTCTATAAAGGAGGGAGCAACATGCAACCACTAACAGGGGTAAAAGTAATCGACATCTCCCATGTTCTTGCTGGTCCTTATTGCTCCATGATTTTAGGGGATATGGGTGCTGAAGTCATTAAAGTAGAGCAATATCCTGATGGAGACATGACGCGAAAGACAGGTCCCTTCGTGAATAATTTAAGTTATAGCTTTACTATGGTTAATCGTAATAAGAAGGGAATAAGGTTAAATTTAACCACTGAAAAGGGGCGAGAAATTTTATATCGTTTGGTGGAAACAGCCGATATTTTTATTGAAAACTATCGCCCGGGTGTATCGAAAAAACTTGGTCTAGATTATGAAACACTAAAGAAATTAAATCCCAAATTGATTTATTGTTCCATTTCTGGATTTGGACAAACCGGTCCTTACAGCCCTAAAGGGGGTCTTGATATTATGGCCCAGGGAATGTCTGGCATTATGAGTATGACCGGGGAAATGGATGGGAGACCTGTAAAAGTAGGGATTCCCATTCATGATATTGGTGCAGGACTCACTGCCCTATATCATATCCTGTTTGCTTACATACATCTGATGAAGACAGGAGAGGGCCAGTATATCGATATTTCCCTTGTTGATTCATGTTTAGCCTGGACGGTATGGGAAGCTGCTGCTTATTTCGGGATGGGTGAAGTTCCCGAACCTAATGGTTCTCGACATCGAAGGTTAGCTCCTTACCAGAGTTTCCGTACCAAAACAGGATATATTCTTCTTGGAGCACCCAATCAAAAACTGTGGGAACGATTCTGTAAACAAGTGGTTGAAAAAGAAGAATGGATGGAAGATCCACGTTTTCTTACTGAAAATGATCGCATTAACCATGTAGACGAGCTTGAAAGGGAAATTGAATTAGTTTTAATGGAACAGGATGCAGCGATTTGGTTGGCCAGGCTTGAAGGAGCAGGGATACCCTGCGGGCCCATTCATACCTATGATGAAGTGATGAATAATGAGCAAATCCAGCATCGGGAAATGATTATGGAGTATGAACACCCAATAATGGGGCCATTAAAAATGTTGGGATTTCCGGCGAAAATGTCAAAAACGCCAGCACAACTACGATTTCCTGCTCCGATGTTAGGACAGCATAGTGAATCCATCCTGGAAGAGCTTAATTTTACAGAAGAAGAAATCCTTCAATTAAAACAACAATCCATTATTTAAAAAATGAATGGAGAGATATGAATATGGGGAAAGAATACGTGTTTCTGGAGAAAAAAGGGGAGATTGCCACTCTCTATATTAATCGTCCCGATAAAAAAAACGCATTAAATTTTGCCATGTGGCATTCTATTCCAAATTTATTAAACCAGGCAGAACATGACGATGAGATAAAAGTGTTAATAATTAGAGGAATTGATAAAACCGCTTTTGCAGCTGGAGCGGATATTAGCGAATTTACAACCCTGCGGTCTACTGCGGAGGGAGAGAGCATCTACAATGAAGCAGTCTCTCAGGCTGAAGAATCGTTATCCCAATTTTCAAAACCTACGATTGCTATGGTACAAAAATACTGTATCGGTGGTGGGAGTTTACTGGCGTTGGCATGTGATTTGAGATTCAGTTCTGAAAGTGGAATTTTTGGCATTACACCCGCCAAATTAGGCATTGTTTATTCCTTTTTTGGCACAAAAAGATTAGTAGATTTAGTGGGTCCTGCAAGAGCCAAAGATATTCTTTATTCTGGACGGAACATCGATGCACAGGAAGCATATCACTATGGTTTAATTGATCGAATTTATTCGGAGGATGAAATCGAAGCAAATACCTATGAATATGCACAAACCCTTGTTAGAAGATCACAAAAAACCATAAAAGGAGCAAAGAAAATCATCGGGGAAATTATGAATGGTATCATGCAACCTTCAACTGAGATTCAACAACTATTAGATGGTTCCTATGAATCTGAAGACTATAAAGAAGGGGTAAAGGCATTTCTCGAAAAAAGGCCCCCTAACTTTGTAGAAATATAGAGAGGAGTGTTATGATGATTATCGATATTCACGGACATGTAGTTTCACCACCGGAAGTCTATCAATTTCAGTCTACTTTACTTGGGAGTCGAGGCAATCCTTTTGATAAATTTCCCCAAATTAGTGATGAACTGATTGAAAAGTATTTAGAAAAACATATTGGCAATCTAAAAAAGGTTGGAACTGATTTACAGTTGATTTCTCCACGCCCCTATATTTCCATGCATTCCATTCAACCGGCAGGAGTTGTACACAAATGGACACAGTTTGTTAACGATGTTATTGCACGGCAGGTTCAATTACATCCAGAGTATTTTCGAGGAGTTGCAGGCTTGCCCCAGTCCCCTGGACAGGATATTCGAGAATGCATTCCAGAATTAAAACGCTGTGTACAAGAATTAGGTTTTGTAGGATGTCAGTTGAATCCAGATCCAATGGAAGGCGGTTATCCCACCCCACCAGGGCTAGGGGATGAATACTGGTATCCCCTATATGAAGCCCTTGTTGAAATGGATGTTCCCGTCCTGATTCACTCCGCAGGTTGTAGTTCACCCCGGGAATCGTATACTCTCCACTTTATTAATGAGGAAAGCATTGCCATCATGTCACTACTAGAGTCTAACGTCTTTAATGATTTTCCAAATTTGAAAGTTGTCGTTTCTCATACAGGTGGAGCAATTCCTTACCATATGGGCCGTTTCCGCGCCTGGCGTTATCGGAATGGGAGAGAAGATTTTGATGTCAGCTTGAAAAAACTTTATTTTGATACAGTGAATTATTCACAGGAAGCATTGGAGTTAGCTTTTAAAGTGATTGGCACTGATAATTTGTTGTTCGGTACAGAAAATCCAGGAACAGGATCGGTTTTTAATCCTGAAACAGGGCGTACCTATGATGATTTAAAACCGGTTATCGATCAAATTGAGTTTTTAACAGAAGAAGATCGCAAAAAAGTATATGAGGAAAATGCAAAAAAATTATATCGCCTAAACATTTAAATTTAGGAGGTGAATTTCATGGCAAAAATTGTACTGGGTATAGGTGTTCCCCATAGTCCCCAGCTAAGCACACCTCTTGAATTATGGCATCTTCACGCGGAGAGGGATAAAACCAATCCTAGCATTGATTTTGCAGCTTTGTCCCAGCGTCCTCCAGATGGGATAGAAAAACATCTAAGCGGTGAAGCCTGGGAAGAAAAATATAAGGCCTGTGAAGCGGGGATGGATGAAATTAGCAAGATTTTAACTGAGGTTAATCCAGACATTGTGGTTGTTATCGGTGATGATCAAAAAGAATTGTTTTATCAAGATAATATGCCGGCATTTTCTATCTTTTGGGGAAATGAGATTGTAGATCTTCCACACGATATTGAGGAATTACCGCCATCTATCCGGCCTGCCTATTGGGCAAGGCATGGGGAGGAACCTGAAGCTTATCCTGTTGCTAGCGATTTGGGACGTCATATGGTGGAAAGTTTAATTGAACAAGATTTTGATGTATCTCAATTGACAGAACAACTCCCTGGACGATCCCTTGGACATGCCCATACTTTTATTCGACGTAGACTTCTTAAAGATAAACCTATGATCAAAATGGTACCTGTTTGGATTAATACTTTTTTTCCACCCAATGTTCCCACACCGAAACGGTGTTATAACTTTGGACGAGCCTTGCGCCATGCTATTGAATCCTGGGGAAGTGACGCAAGTGTTGCCATAATTGCATCCGGTGGATTGAGCCATTTCATCGTGGAAGAAGAACTGGATCAAAAAATAATCAATGCGATGACGAATAAAGATAAAGAATCTTTAACTACGATTCCAAAGGAGAAATTTGTTTCTGATGTTCCAGAAACAAATTTCTCCTTTGGAATCGTAGTTAAAGATT
>CALNBV010000146.1 GCA_937874515.1 uncultured Paenibacillaceae bacterium
GCCCTCAATCGTTTAATTGATAAACAAATTGATAAAGAAAACCCTCGTACAGCCTTACGTGCCTTGCCTGCGGGTTTGTTGAAGGAAAAAGAAGTGGTTCTTTTTATTATTGCTTCTTTTGTTCTTTTATTTGTTTCTGCGTATCAGTTAAACATGCTGGCGGTTCAGTTATTGCCTATTGCTGTTTTCTTCCTTGTTTTCTATTCCTACACCAAACGCTTTACATGGGCGTGCCATCTCATT
Organism: uncultured Paenibacillaceae bacterium; assembly: GCA_937874515.1. Lineage (GTDB taxonomy): Bacteria > Bacillota > Bacilli > Aneurinibacillales > Aneurinibacillaceae > CALNBV01. The sequence continues at coordinate 244 of CALNBV010000146.1, forward strand.
TTAGGGATTACTGATGGACTTGCACCCCTTGGAGGATATGTGGCTGTTACAGGAACCATTGATTGGATTGGCCTGCTTCTCTTTGCAACTGTAGGCCTTTGGATAGCAGGGTTTGATATTATTTATTCCTGCCAGGATCACGAATATGATCGGGAAAAAGGGCTCCATTCCATTCCAAGCCAATTTGGCGTAAAGAAAGCATTATGGATTGCCCGTGTGCTTCATGTACTCACAGTGGCTGGATTTGTGGCTCTCTGGTATATGACGGATTTAGGGATGTGGTATTTAATCGGGATTATTGCCTCAACCCTCATTTTAATTTACGAACATACATTGGTTTCTGAGAAGGATCTATCAAAGGTGAATACCGCCTTTTCCATGAATGGAATTTTAAGCGTTCTTGTTTTTGTCTTTACTTTGATCGATTTGGTGGTCAAATGAAAAAAAGGTATACTGTAGGAATTACAGGGGCAAGTGGTTCCATTTATGGAATTCGCCTTGTTGAAGAATTAGTAAAGCTTGGCCATGAGGTTCATCTAGTTATAACGGAAGCAGGGTGGCAAGTTTTCCAGGAAGAATTAAACTGGAATGTGGATGATCGAGAATCCTTCCTGTACAATTATTTTTCCAGTTATGCAGAAGAATTGCATGTCCATTCTCTTCATGACTATAAAGCTTCTATTGCAAGTGGGTCTTATCGTAGCCATGCCATGGTGGTGGTTCCCTGTTCCATGGGGACTTTATCTGGCATTGCAACTGGAGCATCAGGAAACTTGTTAGAGAGAACTGCCGATGTTATGTTAAAAGAAGGAAATATGCTGGTTCTTGTCCCCAGGGAAAGTCCATTCAACGCTATTCATCTTGAAAATATGTTGAAGCTTGCGAAATTAGGGGTAAGAATTCTTCCAGCAATGCCTGGTTTTTACCACAAACCACAGACCATTGATGATTTAATTAATTTTGTGGTTGGCAAAATTATGGATACCCTTGGCGAGCCTCATAACCTTTTTCGCAGATGGGGAGAGTGAAAGATATGGGATTAATACGGATTGGAAAAATAAACTTTTCGAATGTTTACCCCGTTTTTTATTTTTTTCGTTCAGAAGGTTTTCCTGGGGAGATTGAACTCATTCCTCAGGTGCCTGCACAATTGAATAAAAAAATGGCGGAGGGCACCATTGATATGGGCTTTATTTCATCCTTTGAATACGGGAGAAATCATCACAAATATGAAGTGATGCCTGGACTATCCATTAGTTCATTAGGGAAAGTCCGGTCTGTATTTTTATTTTCTAAGAAGCCATTGGAAGAATTAGGACAGGCAAAAATTTGCTTAACCAATATGTCTGCAACCTCAATTAATTTATTGAAAATTATTTTAGAAAAATTTAATGGTTTTAAGCCTCAATACGAGACGATGGAATCGAATTTTGCTAAAATGATGGAGCAAGGAGACGGGTGTTTATTAATTGGCGATGATGCCCTTGTTGCCTCCATGAATAATCCCGGATATTATATTTATGATTTAGGCGAATTGTGGTATCGTTATACTGGTTTCATGATGATCTTTTCTGTGTGGACCATTCGCAGGGATGCCATTGCCAGAGCGCCTGAACTTGTAAGACGAATTTATGATGAATTAATGTATAGCAAGGAAAAGGGGCGCAGTCACCTTTCTGAGATTATTCAGGCTGTTTGCCATAAATTCGGTGGGACAGAAGAATTTTGGAAACAATATTATACAGGACTTTCTTATGATTTTACTGAGGAGCATAAACGGGGGTTAGAATATTATTATCGTTGTGCTGCTGAATTAGGTCTTTTACCTGGACCAGTTGAGGTAAAAGTTTGGGATGGGGCAAAATATAAGTACAGCTAAACGGGTGGATACTATGAAATTAACTGATATTTTCTTCCCTTTTCGTGGGGATTTAAATGTAATAGAACGGGAGTTGGATCGTTCCCTTAATACGAAAGATGCTGTATTAAAGAAAACGTCCAGCCATTTATTAAAAGCGGGGGGGAAGCGTATTCGCCCTGTTTTTGTGTTGCTTGGTGGCCGCTTTGGTCATTATGACATCCATGAATTAAAAAACGTGGCAGTTGCTCTGGAATTAATTCATATGGCAACCTTAGTCCACGATGATGTCATTGATGATTCAGAATTGCGCCGTGGAAAACCCACAGTCAAAGCAAAATGGGATAATCGAATTGCCATGTATACCGGGGATTATATTTTAGCCAGGGGGTTAATGATTGTCACTGAATTAAAAAATCCCCAAATCCATCAAATTTTCTCAAAGGCTATTGTAGAAATGTCTATTGGAGAAATTGAACAGATTCGGGATTTTAATAACTGGAACCAAAATCTTCGGAAATATTTGCGAAGAATAAAAAGAAAAACCGCTTTATTAATTGCTGTTAGCTGTCAGTTAGGGGCCCTTGCCAGCAATGCAAGTTGGGAAGTGGTTCGAAAAATGTATACATATGGTTATAACGTTGGGATGGCTTTTCAGATTACAGATGATATTTTAGATTTTGTCGGAGATGAGAAAAAGCTGGGCAAACCAGCAGGCAGTGATTTGCGCCAGGGGAACATTACCTTGCCTGCTCTCTATGCTGTCAATTGCGATTCCAATAAAAATCAATTTAAGGACCTTCTCAATGAAAATAAGGTTGATGAAATGGTTGATTTTATCCGCAATGGGGAAGGAATTGAGTATGCCCAGAATTTAGCCGAGCGCTATTTAAAAAGAGGGATGGATGCTCTGGAGGGTTTGCCAGAAGGTAACGATAAAGATGCCCTTTTGAAAATTGCACGCTTTATTGGTGAACGGCAATTTTAATTCCAGTTGCAAAGCCTTTCTTGATTTGCTAAAATTTTCGTTGGTATTGGAAAGTAAAGGATACATATAATTGAGGAGGATTTAAATCAATGGCTAAAGAACGTACTTTTCTTATGGTAAAACCTGACGGTGTGCAACGGAACCTTGTTGGTGAAATTGTTTCCCGTTTCGAAAAGAAAGGATTCCAATTAGTTGGAGCTAAATTATTAAATGTACCACGCGAATTAGCTGAACAACATTATGCAGAACATAAAGAAAGACCTTTCTTCGGTGAACTTGTTGACTTCATTACTTCTAGCCCTGTTTTTGCAATGGTATGGGAAGGGGACAACATCGTTTCCATCTCTCGCACCATGATGGGTAAAACCAACCCTGTAGATGCAGCTCCTGGCACCATTCGTGGGGACTATGCAGTTAGCCTTGGCATGAATATCATCCACGGTTCTGATGCACCTGAAACTGCCCAAAGAGAAATTGCTCTTTGGTTCAAAGAAGAAGAACTTCATGCTTCTGATAAAGTGATCAACAAGTGGATCTAGCATCCAAATGGGAAGGGCCCCGGTTTCCGGGGTCTTTTTCTGTATATGGTTAAGACCTCATTTTAGAAAAAAATTATGTAATGGAAGAAGGATTCTTAGTCAAATAGAGCGAATAGTATTATTTCGGAAGTTATCGTCTAAGGAGAATACCAGGATGGAAGATCGGGATTTTCTGCAATTCATTCAAAACATTAAAATAAGAACAGGAATAGATCTGTCCTATTATAAAGAGCCCCAGATGAAGCGGAGGCTTACTTCGTTGCGTTTGCGGAGAGGTTACCAGGATTTCGCCAGTTTTTATCAAGCTCTTCGTAAAAATAGGGAATTATACGACGAGTTTTTAGATCGTATGACCATTAATGTCTCTGAATTTTTCCGTAATCAAGATCGTTGGAAAGCTCTGGAGGATAACATTCTTCCACGTTTGCATGTTAGAAATAAATCTTTAAAATGTTGGAGTGCAGCTTGTTCTACTGGTGAAGAGCCATATTCTCTTGCGATGATCTTAACTAAGCATGGGTTATTAGATCATGCGGAGATTTTGGCCACGGATATTGATAACCATGCGTTGGAGAAGGCTCGCCAGGGAGTCTATTCGGAAAGAGCGGTTCAAAGTGTTCCTGGTGACTTTTATCATGCATTTTTTAAGAAAGAGGGCAATACTTCCATTATTTCAGCCCGACTAAGAGAAAAAGTCCAGTTTCAAAAACATAATTTGCTGGCAGACCCTTATGGTAGTGATTTTGATTTAATTATTTGCCGTAATGTGATGATTTATTTTACGGAAGAAGCGAAACAAAAGTTATATAATCAATTTAGTAAAGCATTACGCCCTGGGGGTATACTTTTTGTGGGGAGTACAGAACAAATTTTTCGTCCCCAACAATATGAGCTTGAACCCATCGATACCTTTTTTTACCGTAAGGTCTAAAAGGTATTTTTAACTATGAATTTCTAAATAGCTATACTATAATAGCACGTAAAAGTGTTAAGGTTGGAGGATATAAGATGCGTTATTTAACAGCTGGAGAATCACATGGACCTCAATTAACGGCCATTATTGAAGGCGTTCCAAGCAATTTGCCTATTTCCATAGATGAAATTAATGATCAATTAGCCCGCCGCATGAAAGGCCATGGCCGGGGCCGCAGAATGCAAATTGAGAAAGACCAGGTGAAAATTGTTGCTGGTGTTCGCCATGGCAAAACCACGGGAGCACCTATTTGTCTTGTTGTTGAAAATCGGGACTGGGCCCACTGGGAGAAAATCATGAGCCCAACGCCTGTGGAACAAGAGGAGGATGCACGCCGTGTTTCTCGTCCTCGTCCAGGACATGCTGATTTAAATGGTGCCCTTAAATATGACCAGCGGGATATGAGAAATATTTTAGAACGTTCCAGCGCCAGAGAAACCGCTGTTCGTGTGGCCGTGGGTGCTGTGGCTCGTCAACTTTTAGCCCAATTTGGCATTACTGTAGGGGGACATGTGCTAAGCATTGGAGAAGTACAGGCTGCACCTGTTCAAACTTCTTTGGATGAATTAATTAAAATTACTGAAGAATCCCCTGTACGTTGCCTTGATAAAACTGTAGAACAACAAATGATGGATCTCATTGATAAAGCGAAAGAAGAAGGAGATTCACTTGGCGGTGTAGTTGAAGTTATCGCTGAGGGCTTACCTGTGGGATTAGGAACCCATGTGCAATGGGATCGGAAATTAGATGGTAAATTAGCTCAATCCATTATGAGTATTCAGGCCTTTAAAGGGGTTGAAATCGGCATTGGTTTTGAAGCGGGGCGCCTTCCTGGTTCTAAAGTCCATGATGAAATCATTTTGGATGAAAAGGGTAACTATACAAGGAAAAGCAATCGTTTAGGCGGTTTTGAAGGTGGGATGACCAATGGCATGCCTGTGGTTGTACGTGGGGTAATGAAGCCGATTCCTACCCTTTATAAACCATTAATGAGTATAGATATTGATACAAAAGAAGCTTTTGCAGCAAGTATTGAACGTTCTGATAGCTGTGCTGTACCAGCAGCCAGTGTGGTAGCTGAAGCAGCTGTTTGTTGGACCCTTGCCGAAGCCCTTTGTGAAAAATTCGGAAGTGATTCCATGGATGAAATGAAAAGGAATTATTCCTCTTATAAAGAGTATGTGGAGAGGTTTTAATCATGGAGCGTCTTGAAGTTCAGTTAGGTGAGCGTTCCTATCCCATTTGGATTGGGCCTGGTGCAGTACAACAATTACCTGACCATTTGCACGAGGCTGGAATAGGGACAAATCGGAAATTATTTATGATTACCGATGAAAATGTAGCTCCACTCCATTTGGATGATGTGCAGGGGATTTTAAAGAGGGCAGGGTATCAGGTAGTCACTGCTGTGGTACCTGGTGGTGAACGGGCAAAAAGCCTGGACATATATGGGGAAATGATGACGAAGGTTCTCGAAGCAGGGTTAGACCGGAAATCAGCAATCCTTGCTCTGGGTGGTGGGGTTGTAGGTGATTTAACCGGCTTTGTCGCAGCTACCTATATGCGGGGTGTGGATTTTATTCAGATTCCCACAACCCTTTTAGCCCATGATAGCAGTGTTGGTGGTAAAGTTGCTGTCAATCATCCCTTAGCGAAAAATATTATTGGGGCATTTCATCAACCGAAACTGGTTTGTTATGATACCAATTTCTTGAAAACCTTGCCCCCTCGTGAACTGGCTGCCGGGTTTGCGGAAATGATTAAGCATGGTTTGATATGGGATGAACAATTTGTTGGGTGGTTAGAGGAACATGCAGATGCCCTCTGGAACCTGGATGATTCTTTACTACAAGAAGCCCTTTATCGGGCATGTAGTGTAAAAGTTGCCGTGGTTTCTCAAGATGAGCGGGAAAATGGCATTCGTGCTATTTTAAATCTTGGTCATACCTTTGGCCATTCTTTTGAATCCCTATTACACTATGAAACATTAAATCATGGTGAAGGCGTCGCCATTGGGATGGTTGGAGCAGCTCTTCTTGCGGAAAAGGCAGGATTGGCACAGGATATAAGCAATCGAACCATTGGTTTGTTGAAGAAATATCATCTTCCCACCTCCTTGCAAATGGATTTATCCATCGATGGAATGGTTGGCGTGATGCACCATGATAAAAAAGGGGAATCGGGACAACTCGTATTCATTGTACCAAGGAAAATTGGTGAAGTAGAAATTCGTAAAGATATAGATGAGAACCTTGTTCGTGAGGTTTTAAGTAAGCTAAAGGAAGGAGAATAACACATGGGAGTTCGAGGTGTCAGAGGGGCTATTACTGTTGAGGAAAACAGTGAAAAAGCAATCTTAGAGGGAACAGCGTTAATGCTTGAAGAAATCATCCGTAAAAATAATATTGAAGCGGATGATGTTGCCAGTGTTATACTTACGGTAACCCCTGATTTAAATGCAACATTTCCGGCGAGGGCTGTTCGTGCCATCCCAGGCTGGGCTTTAGTTCCTCTTATGTGTACTACAGAAATTCCAGTTCCAGGGAGTTTGCAAATGTGTGTACGTGCCATGATTTTATTTAACACGGATAAATCTCTGAAGGAAATTCACCACGCTTTCCTGGGGGGAGCGACAGTTCTTCGTCCAGATTTAACAAGCCAAACAAAATAATTGTTGACAGGAACCCTTTTACTAGGTATCCTGTTTAGAGAGTATATTATTATTAGAATAGTCTTTTAATTAGTTTTGAGTGAGTTAGTTAGAGAGTTTAGTTAGTTAGAGAGTTTAGTTAGTTGAGAAGAGTTGAGCCGGAGATTAGTAGAGAACTATTCATTTTTATTTATTAATGGATAAAATCTACCGGAGCATCTTGCTTCGGTTTTTTTAATGGACAAATAAATACCTCTACCTCGGCCTGCTTCTCTACAAAAAATTGAGAAGAGGTGACCCTATGTTTACCCCAACTTTGGAAGAAGTAAAGGAACTAAGTGGAAGTTATAATCTTATTCCTATTACGTATTCTTTTCTTGCCGATCAGGCAACTCCCATTCAGATTTATCAAACCATACGTGGTGAAAATACATTTTTATTAGAAAGCGTGGAAGATGGCAATCGATGGGGACGCTATTCCTTTATTGGTTTAAATCCATTTCTTCGTTTCCGGGCAAAAAATAATAACTATGAAGTCAATTATCGCAATGGACTGAAAGAACAAGGCACGGGAAATCCTATAGATGCTTTAAAAGATAAATTGTCTTATTATCACATTCCACGTCTGATTAATTTGCCTCCTTTTGCTGGAGGTGCAGTGGGCTT